>SFLS01000003.1 GCA_004554485.1 Oscillospiraceae bacterium
CTGGACCCCGTCATCCGGCTGATGGTGAAAAAGCTGCTGGCCGAGGAGATCGCCCAGCGGGGGGCCACCGTGGTCATCAGCAGCCACAACCTGCGGGAGTTGGAGGACCTGTGCGACCAGATCGGGCTATTGAACGACGGCCGCCTGTTGTTCGAAAAGGATATCGACGCCCTGAAGCTGGGCTTTTGCAAGGTACAGGCCGCCTACGACCACCCCGTGGACTGGGCCGCCACCGGCCTGCAGATCCTGGAGAAAAAGGAGCGTGGGATGCTGGTGAGCCTGCTGGTGCGCGGCAGCGCCGAAGAGACACTGCCCCGGCTGCAGGCGGAAAACCCCCGCTTTGCGGAAGCGATCCCCATGACGCTGGAGGAAGTATTCATCGGAGAAATGGAGGCGGTAGGCTATGACTGCAGCAATGTCCTCTCCTGATCGCTTCGGCAGCCTGCTGCGGGGGCTGCTGAAAAAGAATATCCCCAATATGGTGTACCTGACGGTCATCGGCTTTATCGGGATCCCGCTGCCGTACCTGCTGGCGATGTTCCGCCGCTGGCAGGAGCAGGACCGGTGGATCTACGCTACGATTCAGGCGACCGACGAGGGCGGACTCTACGTCGGCGTCGCGGCGGTGATGGCCTGTCTGCTGTGGCTGGCGGGGACCTTTATCCTGGGGCTGGCCGGGGTGGGTTATATGCATAACCGCCGGGCGGTGGACCTGTACCACAGCCTGCCGGTCACCCGCGGACAGCTGCTGCTGGGCCATCTGCTGACGACCTTCCTTACCGTAGCGGCGCCCATGACCGCCAATACCCTGCTGACGGCGGTGCTGGCCGCCATCCGGCACGGAATGGACCCCACGACCGCCGTGTTCCGGCCCAGCTGCGTGGCGCTGGACCTGTTGGGCTGGTATATCACCGCCTTTGCCATTCTGGTCATCGTGTACCTGGCGGCCACGCAGGTCGGCTCCACCTTTGATACCTTCCTGTTTTCCGGGGTGTTCCTGGGAGCGCTGCCGGTGCTGTACCTGGCCCATATGCTGATGTGCGCCTCCTTTTTGGAGGGTTGGAATTATGATATCAGCGGACCGGTGGCCTGCAGCCTTTCCCCGATGCTGACCATGATAGGCGTTTACGCCTACCCCAGCGAATGGAAACTCGCCGCCCTGGCCGGTTGGCTGGCAGCGGGGGCCCTGCTGCTGTGGGTCACGGTGCGGCTGTATATCCGCCGCCCCAGCGAGCGTGCCGAAAGCCGCGCCCGGCAGGGTTTTGCCGTGGGGCTGTTCAAGCTCATCGCCACCTTTGCGGGCGGACTTGGCTTTGGCACCATCTTTTACATGATCACCGGCAACGGCGACAGCGACGGGGCACGCCTAGTGTGGATCGCGGTGTTCTGCCTGCTGGTCTACTTTTTGGTGGAGGCGGTGCTGGGCCGGGGCTTTAAGGGTATGGCCCACAGAAGCGTCGTCATCGGACTGGGAATGGCGGGACTGACCGTCCTGTACGCCGGGATCGTCTTTGCCGGAGGACTGGGCTTTGAAGGGCGGGTGCCCGCCGCCGAAAAGGTGACGACGGTAACGCTAAACTACCGCGGCCGCTATGAATACGTCCCCTATTACATCGCAGAGGAGATTCACGGCTATGAACGGGAGAACAACCGCATCGGCTACAGCTATGGCAGCGAGGACAGCGTAACGCTGCGCGGCCGGGAGGCGGTGGGAGCGGTGACCGGACTGCACCGGCTGATCGCCGACACCAATGCCGCCGGGACGGTGACGGACTCCGAGGCCTTCTATGGACGGGTGGAGCTGTGCTATACCTTCAATGACGGGCGGACCATGAAGCGGCTCTACTATGTTTACGGCAGCGAGGAGATGCTGGAGGCCTTTGCCGCACTGGAGCAAAGCGATGAGTTCCAGAGCCGCACCAATCCGCTGTACTACTGGACAGCGGAGGAAAACCCCTACCGGGAGCTGGCGTTGTGCGACCCCACCGGGCTGAACATCCTGACGCTGGGGACGGACGACTATGATACCGCGGCGCTGGTAGCGGCGCTGCGGCAGGACCTGCTGGCGGAGTCGGCCACAGACTATTACCGGCCCGGCCGCCGGACGGTATGCTACCTGTACCTGCAAAGCGAATGGGAGCAGCGATACAGCACCCAGCCGGCTGAAAAGAACTTCTACGGCAGCTTTGCGGTTCCGGTGGGAGAGGACTATGCCCACACGCTGGCACTGCTGGAGCAGTGGGGCCTGACCGACCGGCTGACCGCCGGCGACTGGGCGCGGGCCGAAGCGGCGGCATGGTGCGGCGACATGATATTCAGCGGGCAGGTGATCTTCCCGGCATGGTACGGGACCGACGAGAGAAACAGCCTGGAATACTATTCCACCGTGACTCTTACCCGGGAGGAGGCCGAAGCGCTGCTGCCCTATGCCCTTACGATGTACCGCGATATGGGCAAGGAAAATTACCTGTGCCTCTACCTGGAAAGACAGAGCGAAACGGGAGAGTATGTCTTCGGACTGCCGCTGTATATCCCGCTGACCGAGGCCCGGCGGCTGCCGGCGCTGACCGAGCTGGTGAATGCGGAATACGGGATAGCGGATACCCAGGAAAAGGCGATCCAGACGGCACTGGAGGTCCGGTAAAACCAGAAACGAATAAACGCCGCCGGCGGTGGGGATTTCCCACCGCCGGCGGCATTTTGCCGTGGGCAGAAAAACGCCCCTGCCCGAAAAGCGGCAGGGGACAAGGATTTATGATTCGGCCAGGGCGGTGATAACGCCCATTTCGCGCAGGCAGCGGGCCAAAGCGGCGATGGGCAGGCCCATAACGTTGAAGTAGTCGCCGGTGAGGCCCCTGACCAGCAGCGCCCCGGCGGCCTGGATGCCGTAGGCGCCGGCCTTATCGTAAGGCTCCTCCAGCGAGCAGTACCATTCGATCTCCTGGGGGGTCAGGGGATAGAAGTGCACCTCGGTGGTCTCGTTGAAGGTGCGGGTCTCCTCCGCAGTGATGACGGTGACGCCGGTGCAGACGGTGTGGGCGCGCCCGGCCAGCCGGGAGATCATTTCGACCGCCTGGGCGTGGCTGTGGGGTTTGCCGAAGATCTCACCGTCAAGATACACTACGGTATCGCAGCCGATGACGGCAGCGCCGGCGGGGTCGCTTTGCAGCGCCCAGACCGCCGCGGCCTTGCGCAGGGAGAGCGCCCGGACCGCTTCGACGGGGCCGGTGCCGGGGGCGATGTGCTCATCGCAGTCGACGCTTTGCACCGTAAAGTGCGGGGTGATGACCGAGAGCAGCTCCCGGCGGCGGGGGCTGGAGCTGCCGAGGATGATCTTTTTCATGGGGGACACTTCCTTTGGGTGATTTGGAGAGGGGGAGGCTGTGTGCCGGAGGAGGGCCCGCAGGGCCGCCCGCCCTTCGGCCGGGCGCGCCGCGCCTGCGGCGCGGCGGTTTCGGCAGGGGCCGAAACGCCCTGCGGGCCGACTGCGCCCCGGCACAAAGCAAATGAAACAATCAATCCGGCGGGTTTTCGATTTCGATCTGGCAGGCGCGCATGGCCTGGAGCGCGATGCGGTGGCTCTGCGGGGTGACGCCGGCACAGCAGGCAGCGTCCACTGTGATAGGAACTTCCGGCAAAAAGGCGCGCAGCAGCAGGGCGTTGCTGATGACGCAAATGTCGGTGCAAAGACCGATGAGAGTGATCGATTCGATGGGATGCTGTGCGTTCATAGCCTGCAGGCGTTCGCCCAGGGCGGTGCTGCCGAAGGTGGGTTTATCAATGATCTCCGCAGCGTAGGGCTGCAGCGAGGGGGCGATCTGCCAGCCGTCGGTGCCGGCGATGCAGTGGGGAACGGGCAGGACGCAGCCCTCCCGCGTTTGCGGATAGTCCGGGCCGTGGGTATCCCGGGTGAAAAGGACCGGGCCGTCAAATTCCCGGATGCGGCGCAGAGCGGCGGGCAGCATGGCGGCGGCTTCGGGGGTGCCGAGCGCGCCGTCAATAAAATCGCTTTGCAGGTCAACGGCAATGAGAACCTTCATAGGGATTCCTCCTGTTCAGGGATGGGGCGGGCAGGGAAAACGCAGGGCTGCAGCACGGTCACTGCCGGCCGGTGGAGCCGAAGCCGCCGCGGGAGGCGTTGCCCAGCGTTTCGCACTCCTCAAAGCGGATGGTGGGCTGGTGCTCCACGATGCGGAACTGGGCAATACGGTCGTTCCGCTCGATGTGGCAGTCGCGGGTGGCGTAGACCGGCAGCTTCCACTCATCTTCATCACCGCAGTAGCTTTCATCCACCACGCCGACCGAGTTGGTTTGCAGGATGCCATAGTTGCGGAAGGTGGAGCTGCGGGGGGCGATGTGCGCTTCGTAGCCCTGCGGCAGCGCCATGGCTACGCCGAGGGGGAGGAGACGGAATTCGCCGGCTTTCAGTTCCACCGTTTCGGCGCAGCGCAGGTCGATCCAGTCGCTTTTGCCGTCGATGTAGCGCAGCTTTTCGATGCCGTCGCTGAGATAGCGGATGCGGATAGTGGGCATGGGAAAGGCTCCTTTCGATTGCAGTATGGGGCGCGGCGGCGGGGCATTGCTTGCGCCTTTTGCGGGATTGGCGGCAGCACAGTGCCGCGGTTATGGTTGAGGGTTGCTACTTGAGAGAGCGGTAGTACAGCCCGCGGGTATACGGCCCTGTGGGGACTGCGCCGGTTTGGTACATTTTCAGGATCTTGTCGCATTCCCGGGGGCTTTCGACGGTAAAACGCAGGGTAAGGAAGTGGCAGAAATCCCACTCCGGCAGGCGGTCGCTGAGTATAAGCGGCCGGGGATTGAGCAGGTGGGTGTACTGCCGGCCCTGGCATTGCAGCGGGAAGGCCTCGCCGCGACGGTCGGTGATATGGCTGACGCCGCGGCAGTCCCCGCAGCCGGCCGCCGTTTTGCCGGGACAATTGCGCAGCAGCATCAGCGGCAGGTGGCCGTAGGCGAGGATGCCGAAGGGGATGGGGCTTTGCAGCGCCCGGGCGGCGGCACGGTCGCATTCGAAGGAGAGGGTGGCCTCCCGGCAGCCGAGAGCGGCGGCCTGCTTCAGTGCGGCGCTGTTCATGAGGTTCAGGCCATAATCGCCGCAGACGGCAAGACCGGCCTGCCGGGCCAGCTGTATGCTGCCCAGGTTGCCGCAGAGGGCCTCCCGCAGGCCCTGTTGCCTGAGTGTCAGCAGCGTTTCGGCCACCAATTCCTCCTGCTGCGGGGGGCAGAACAGCGGCAACTCCGCCATCAGGCGGCCGCCGCAGGCCTCCAGCAGCTGCGGTTCCCTGGCAAGCTCCGAAAGAGGCAGGGAGAGCCGGCCGGCCCCCCGCCGTACGGCGGGGGTAAGCTGCGCTGCCGCCGAGAGGCGGCAGCGCAGCTGCGGCGCGCCCGCAGGGCGCACCGGGCCGGCCGGCTCCTCGGCGGTCTGCTGAGACCGGGGATAGGGGACAACGACGCTGCGGGCCTCCTCCAGGGCGTTCAGGGCGGCCGCCCGCAGGCGGTTCAGGGCGGAAAGGGGCAGCATCAGGCCCGGGGCGATGCGGCATTCCAGCCGCTGCAGATAAAAGGGGGTGCCGCCGCACTTTTCCAGCGCGCGGCGGGCAAGTATTGCATCGGTGGGACGGCTGATCGCCGTTTGGGGGACCTCCCCGGTCACGGTGATGCGGTGGGCGCCGTCGGTGACACAGAGAGAGGCGGGAGCATAAGGCGAAAGGGTCAGCGCCATATCCACCGGCAGATGCCCGACCTCATTACGGGTCAGGGAGGCAAGCCGGCCCAGCACCCCGGCGGTGGCGGCGGTATCCTCCCGGCTGCGCACGCCGAACATGGAAAGATCCCGGCGGCCGGTGTAGTAACCGTCGGTGAAGCCGCCCCGGCTGAAGACCGAGCGGAGCGTTTCCAGATCGGGGGTGCGGCCCTCCAGGGAATCGCGGCAGGCCGTCACGGCGGCGGCAACGTATTCGGGGCGTTTGAGCCGCCCTTCGATTTTAAAGGAAGCAACGCCCAGCGATTCCAGCTCCCGCAGGCGGTCGGTCAGCGTCAGATCCTTGAGGGAAAGGGCGTGGCTGCGCCCATGGCTTTGGAAATTCAGGCGGCAGGGCTGGGCGCACCGGCCCCGGTTGCCGCTGCGCTCCCCCAGCATACTGCTGAGGTAGCATTGGCCCGAAACGCTCATGCACAGCGCGCCGTGGACGAACACCTCGCACTGCAGACTTGTCCCGGAACAGATGGCGCCGATCTCGGCGGCGGTCAGCTCCCGGGCCAGCACCACCCAGTCAAATCCCAGCTGCTCCAGCTGGCGGGCCCCCGCCAGATTGTGCACCGACATTTGGGTGCTGGCGTGCAGCGGCAGGGTAGGGTAGCGCCGGCGGATAACGCCCGCCAGCCCCAGATCCTGTACGATGACGCCGTCCGCCCCGGCGGCCGCCACGGCATCCAGCGACTGCAGCCAGCGGGGCAGTTCCCGGTCGGTGATGAGGGTATTGAGCGTGACATACACCCTTACCCCCCGGGCGTGGCACCAGCCAACCGTTTGGGCAAGGGTGCTTTCCGCAAAATTTTCGGCGCCGGCGCGGGCATTAAAGCCGCGCAGACCCAGATAAACGGCATCGGCCCCGCAGGTGACGGCGGCCCGGAGCTGGGCTTCGCCGCCGGCCGGGGCCAAAATCTCGGCGTGCTGCTGGCTTGGCGGCATATCAGAATTCCTCATCGTTTTCATCATAATCGCGGAAGCCCAGCTGCCCGCTGCGGCGCAGTTCCTCGCTTTGGCTGCGTACGGCGCTGCTTTCCCGCAGGTAGTTGGTCAGCTGCTGGCGCAGATTATCGGCGGCTTCCTCGCTTTTGGCCAGCTGGTCCATCAGGTTCATGGTCAGCAGCGCAAAGGTATCAAAGGCGGACAGGTTGGGGCTTCCCTCGCGGATCTCCTCGATCTGGCCGTTCAGGCGCTCCTGCAGCATCTGCACCCAGGCAGGGTCACGGTCGGTATTGATGTAATACTGGTGTTCCATGATATTGATCTTGTAGCGGCTCATGTCCATCCCCCTCAGTCAGATTTCAGATTATGGAATATCATTACCGTATAAGGTAATGGGAATGATTTTATTATACCGCAAAAGAAAGAGGGTGCAAAGGCTTTTTGGCGGGCGGCGGGAACTTTTTGCGGTACGGCGGCGCCTTTGACGCCAAAATTGATGAAAAAATAACAAAGCCGGAGACCGGAACAGTTGAAAGAATGCAAAAAACTCGGTATAATAACGGTGGAGGATTCCGCCATTTCAAACTACGGCTTAAAGGAGAGCATATAAAATGACCATGACCGCAGAACAGATTCGATCGGCGATTGAAAACAAGCTGGAATATATTATGGAGGTCGGGCCCCAAAGCGCCAGCGACGAGCAGCTGTACAAGGCTTCCGCCCTGGTGCTGCGCGACCTGATGGTGGAAAAGCGCCGCGCCCACCGTGCCAAGGTGACCGAGCAGAAGAAAAAACGCGTCCACTACCTTTCGATGGAGTTCCTGATGGGCAAGAGCCTGAAGAACAGCCTGTATAACCTGGGGCTGCTGGAGCCCTTTACCGAGGCGCTGGCTGCCTTTGGCACCACGCCGGAAAAGCTGTACGAGTGCGAACCCGACCCGGGCCTGGGCAACGGCGGTCTGGGCCGGCTGGCGGCCTGTTACCTGGACGGAATGGCCACCGACGGCTACTACGGCACCGGCTATTCCATCCTGTACGAATACGGCATCTTTAAGCAGAAGCTGGTGAACGGCGCCCAGACCGAGCTGCCGGATTACTGGCTGCCGGGCGGCGAGATCTGGCTGCGTGCCAACGAGGAGCACGCGGTGGAGGTCAAGTTCGGCGGACGGCTGGAGGAGCGCTGGGACCAGGGCCACCTGATGCAGCAGTATATCAACTACGAAACGGTGCTGGCCGTCCCCTACAATATGTACGTTTCCGGCTATGATACCGAGGCAGTCAGCGTGCTGCGGCTGTGGAAGGCCAAAAGCCCCGGCATCGATATGGAATGCTTTAACAACGGCGACTACCTGGGCGCCTTCCGCAAGACAGCCCGGGCCGAGACCATCAGCAAGATCCTGTACCCCAACGATAACCACCAGGAGGGCAAGGAGCTGCGGTTGCGGCAGCAGTATTTCCTGGTGTGCGCTTCGCTGGCGGAGATCACCCGCACCCACATGGAGCGCTACGGCACCATGGAAAATTTTGCGGAGCTCAACGCGATCCATATCAACGATACCCACCCCACCCTGGCCATCCCGGAGCTGATGCGCATCCTGATGGACGACTGCGGCTACAGCTGGGAAAAGAGCTGGGAGATTGTAAACGCGACCTTTGCGTATACCAACCATACCGTCATGGCGGAGGCGCTGGAAAAGTGGGATATCCCCCTGTTCCAGGAGCTGCTGCCCCGGATCTACCAGATCGTACAGGAGATCGACCGCCGCTGGAACGCCCGGATGCGCGAGGAATTCCGCTGCGCCCCCGCCGAGATCGAAAAGATGCAGATCCTGCGCGAGGGCAAGGTGCGCATGGCAAACCTGTGCGTGGTGGGCTGCCACTACGTCAACGGCGTTTCCAAGCTGCACAGTCAGATCCTGAAGGATGACCTGTTCCACGAGTTTTACCGGCTGATGCCGGAGAAGTTCGGCAACGTGACCAACGGCATTGCCAGCCGCCGCTGGCTGATGCAGTCCAACCCCCGGTTGGACGGCTTTATCCGCCGGCGCATCGGTGGGGAGTACCTGCACGACTTTGACCGGCTGACCGGCCTGCGCAGCTGGCTGGACGACGAGGAGAGTCTGCGGGAGCTGGCCGAGATCAAGCGGCTGAACAAGCAGGATTTTGCCCGCTACCTGAAGGACGAGCGGGGCATTACCGTCGATCCCCAGTCGCTGTTCTATGTGCAGGTCAAGCGCCTGCATGAGTATAAGCGCCAGCACCTGAACGCGCTGCAGATCCTGAACCACTACCTGAATATCAAGGCCAACCCGGAAGCGCCCTTCCGGCCGCGGACCTATATCTTCGGCGCCAAGGCGGCCCCCGGTTACGAGCTTGCCAAAAAGATCATCCGCTTCATCAACGACCTGGGCGCGATGATCGACGCCGACCCCGATGTGCGCGGACGGCTGAAGATCGTCTACCTGGAGGAGTATAACGTGACCATGAGCGAGCGGCTGATGCCCGCCAGCGAGGTCAGCGAGCAGATCTCCCTGGCCGGCACCGAGGCTTCCGGCACCGGCAACATGAAGCTGATGCAGAACGGCGCCATCACGCTGGGCACCATGGACGGCGCCAATGTGGAGATCGCCGAGCAGGTGGGCCCGGAGAATATTCTTATTTTCGGCATGAGCACCCCCGAGGCGGAGGAGCTGAAGGCCCGCGGATACCATCCGGCCGACTATATCGAGCGCAGCGAAACGCTGGGACGCCTGCTGGAATTTATGGAGCGGCAGGAAAATCCCGAAAGCTTCTGGATGCTGGCCAAGCACCTGCGCACCGTGGACCAGTATATGGCCGCGGCGGATTTTGAAAGCTACGCGGCCGCCGACGACCGTGCCGCCGACATCTACTACAACGACCCGCTGCGCTGGCAGCGGATGAGCCTGGCCAACATTGCCGGGGCGGGGATTTTCTGCGCCGATCGCTCCATCCACGATTACGCAAGGGAGATCTGGCACCTGGGCTGACAAAAAGGCGCCGGACCCGATAAATAGGAGGGCTTCCGAAGGGACGGCCCCCTCCCCCGCGGGGGGAGGGGGTTGGGGGTGGGGGCGGCCCCGGCAGGGGGTACGCTCCCCCGTACCGGCTCCCGGCGGGCAGAGACCCGGTCGGGGCGTCCGCCCTGCCCGCGGCGGGGCAAAAGACGGCCTGTGATTTTGCGATGGGAAAGGACGACAGGGTATGTTCAACAGCCTGCGGGCGGAATATAAGACCCCCTTCGGCGCGGTGGCGGCGGGGGAGGAGATGCGGCTGCGCTTTACGCTGCCGCCGCAGGATGGGCGGACGCCCTCCTTTTTGCTGTACCGGGCGGGAGAGCCGCACCCGTTTTGCCGTGCCGAAATGCAAAAGGAGGAGGACGGCTTTACCCTGCGCTATACCCCGCAGGAGCCGGGACTGTACTACTACTGCTTTATGCTGAGCGACGGCGCCCTGCTGCACCGCGCGCCGGACGGCAGCGCCGACTACGGCGACGGGCCGCTGTGGCAGCTGACTGTCTACAAAAAGCCCTATGAGATCCCCTGCGGCTTTGCCGGACGGGTGATGTATCAGATCTTCCCCGACCGCTACTACAAAGGCGGCGGAGAAAAGCAAAATGTCCCCGCCGACCGGCAGCTGCACAGCCGCTGGGACGAGGAGCCGAAGTGCCGCCCGGACGCCGACGGGGTTTACCGCTGCAACGATTATTTCGGCGGAGATCTGGCCGGTATCTCCGAAAAGCTGGAGGAGATCCTGGCGCTGGGAGCGGAGATCCTGTACCTTAACCCCATCTTTGAAGCGCACAGCAACCACCGCTACAATACCGCCGACTACCTGCGCATCGACCCGCTGCTGGGGACCGAGCAGGATTTTACCGCTCTGTGCCAAAAGGCGCACCGGCTGGGGATGAAGATCATCCTGGACGGGGTGTTCAACCATACCGGCAGCGACAGCGTCTATTTTAACCGGGAGGGCCGTTACGGCTCCGGCGGCGCGTGGCGGGATCCGCACAGCCCCTACCGGGACTGGTACTGCTGGAAAAACGCCGCGACCAACGACTACGAAAGCTGGTGGGGCTTTGCCACCCTGCCCAAGCTGAACAGCCGCAGCCAAAGCTGGCGGGAGTTCCTGTGCGGGGAAAACGGCGTGGTGCGGCACTGGCTGCGGCTGGGCGCCGACGGCTGGCGGCTGGACGTGGTGGATGAATATCCCGACGAACTGGTGCGGTTGATCCGGCAGGCGGCCCGGGCCGAAAAGCCCGACGCCCTGATCCTGGGGGAAGTGTGGGAGGACGCCAGCTGCAAGGAGGCCTATGGCGAACAGCGGCAATACCTGATGGGCGATGAGCTGGACAGTGCCATGAACTATCCGCTGCGGCAGGCGATTCTGGATTTTCTGCTGAAGGGGGACGGAACGGCGTTCCGGCTGCGCCTGCTGGAGCTGCTGGAGCACTACCCACGCCCCTGCTGGGATGTGATGATGAACCTGCTTTCCAGCCACGATGTGCCCCGCGCTGTGACGGTGTTGGGCGGCCTGCCGATGGAGCACCACGACCGCGACTGGCAGCGGGAGCATAACACTCTGACGGTGGCGCAGTATTACCGGGGGCGGCAGCTCTTTATGCTGGGAACGCTGATGTGTATGACACTGCCGGGGATGCCCAGCCTGTATTACGGCGACGAGGCCGGTCTGGTGGGCTACGCCGATCCCTTTAACCGGGGGACCTACCCCTGGGGACGGGAGGATACCGGCCTGCGGGAGTGCATCCGGCAGATGGCTCTGCTGCGCGGAAGCCATCCGTCGCTTTCCGGCGGGGAGATAGAGCCCATTGCCTGCGCAGCCGGTCTGGCGGCTTGGCGGCGGTACAGGGAAGAAGAGGAAACGGTGATCTGCGTGAACCCGGGCGACCAGCCGGCCACATTGCCGGACGCGGCCCGGGGCGAGACGCTTTTTACCGTGGGAAAGCTGTGGGAACGGCGGCTGGAGGGCCAGTCGGCGGTGATCCTGCGGACCCGTTAGTACAAATATGACCGCAAGGGAGAAAACCGATGTCCAAAAAAGCAAAAATGACCAAATGGATCCTGTGGGGTGTGCTGGCGCTGGCGGTGCTGGGCTGCGCGCTGTGGCTGTCACTGCCCCGGTACGGCAGCACCGACTGCACCGCCGAAATCTGGATCGACGGGGAGATGGTGCGCGCCGTTTATCTGCCGCAGGCGGCGGATGAGGAGATCCTGCTGGAGGCGTACGGCAAGGAGGTGCTGCTGGAGATCCGCGACCACCGGATCTGCTTTCAGCGCTCCGACTGCCCCGATAAGATCTGTATCCACAACGGTTGGCTGGGCCGGGAGGGGGAGCAGGCGGTCTGCCTGCCCAACCGGGTCAGCGTGATCCTGACCGACGGCAGCACCGTGCCGGTGACGCTGGAGTAGACGGACAGGCTGCTGACGCAACAGAAAGGAGACCCCCCACATGATGGAATGGCATATCCTCCCCGGGTACGTCCGCGAGGACGAGATCCGGCAGCTTTTTGAGGAGTATACGGCGCTGCTGCTGGCAGGCGATCCGGAGTTTGCCGGGTACCTGGCGCTGCAGCACTATGAGGACGAGCTGTCGCACCCGGCCCGCAAGTACGCCCCGCCGGCCGGCCGGCTGTACCTGGCCTGCTGCGGGGGCAGGGCGGCGGGCTGCATCGCGCTGAAGGCGCTGGAGGACAAACGCTGCGAAATGAAGCGGCTGTACGTGCGGCCGGAGTACCGCGGACAGGGGATTGCCCGGGCGCTGGTGCGCCGCCTGATGCAGGAGGCGAGGACAGCGGGCTACCGGCAGATGCGGCTGGATACCTTTCCCTTTCTAAAGGAGGCCATCGCCCTGTATAAAAGGGAAGGCTTTTACGAGATCCCGCGGTACAACCAGAACCCCATGCCCGGTTCCATCTATCTGCAGTGTGACCTGTAACCGAACGGGGCGGTATTTTGGCAGAAACCCCTTGACAAGCCGACGGGGTGCGGCTATAATAATAGAGCTGTTCCATAGACAGCAGGCACACGAAGGTGTGTAAATGGTTTGTCAAACCGGCCTGCCGAGGAAATGAGCTACGATTGCATAATACCGGACGGTTTCACCGCCGGAGAACGGATCGCTCTTTCCAAGGTATGTTGGAAAGAGCTTTTTTAGTTTTCCTTATTATTTTTTGGGAGGTGAAACATTTTGCCTAACGCTAATGTTCTCAAACAGAAACAGGAGCAGGTTGCTGCTCTGGCAGAAAAGATGAAAAATTCCGCTGCCGGCGTCGTGGTGGATTACCGCGGCATTACCGTTGCCGACGATACCAAGCTGCGCCGTGAGCTGCGTGAGGCCGGTGTGGAGTACGCTGTTATCAAGAATAACATCCTGCGCCGCGCCGCCGAGGAAGCGGGCCTGGGCGAGCTGACCGCGCATATGGTCGGCACCACCGCTTTCGCTTATTCTCCCGAGGATCCCATCGCCGCTGCCAAGATCCTGAACAAGTTTGCCGAGGCCAGCAAGGATAAATTCGAGATCCGCGCCGGTTACATGGACGGCAAGGTTTTGGACAAGGACGGCGTGGTGGCCGTGGCCAAGCTGCCCGGCAAGCAGGAGCTGCTTACCATGCTGTGCATGGCCCTCAACGGCAACATCCGCGGCCTGGCCGTGGCGCTCAATGCCATCAAGGAGAAGAAGGAGACCGAGGCTGCCTGATCGCCCTCGTGCTCCCCACCGTATACCCCTTCAATATTTTGATTTAACAGGAGGATTCATATCATGGCTGATATCGCAAAATTTGTGGAAGAAATCAAAGGCCTGACCGTTATGGAGCTGGCCGACCTCGTTAAGGCGATCGAAGAGGAGTTCGGCGTTTCCGCCGCTGCTCCCGTTATGGTAGCCGGCCCCGCTGCCGGTGCTGCCGCCGCCGATGAGAAATCCGAGTTTGACGTTGTTCTGGCAGAAGCCGGCGCTTCCAAGATGGGCGTCATCAAGCTGGTGAAGGAGATCACCGGCCTGGGCCTGAAAGAGGCGAAGGATCTGGTAGACAACGCTCCCAAGACCGTGAAGGAAGGCCTTTCCAAGGCCGAGGCCGAGGAAATGAAGGCCAAGCTGGAGGAAGCCGGCGCCAAGGTAGAGCTGAAGTAATTCGGCCGCAGCCGTTATTCCTTTGCAAAACTAAAAAAGCCAAACCAAAATACCAAAAAGCCGTCCCTGAGCGATCGGGGACGGCTTTTTATGCCTATGGCAGTGGATCAAGCAGCAGGTGCAGCTCCTCCGTTAGCGCAAACAGCTTAAAATACAGTGCCCGATAGTCCGGCGTGTCGCTTTGCAGGCATACCTCCTCACATTCCCTTTGGACGGCAATGATCTTGTCCTGTGCCGTCAGGTGCTTTGCCGTAAATGCTGTCTGTCCGGTGGGATCATCCATTATTATTCACCTCTTTTTGTGTTGCACCATATCAGTGCAATTCTAATTCTTTTTCGCCTAAAATCAAGGATAGAATGTTCGGATTTAGTGCGGAAAAGAGGCGGAAACGATGAACCAGCAGTACAGTGAACGCATGGGGCGTCACATGGCGTTGCTGCGCCGGCAGAAAAAGCTGACGCAGGAGCAGCTTGCCGCGCGGCTGCAGGTGCAGGGCTGCGACCTGACCCGCAGCGCCTTGGCAAAGGTAGAGGTGGGTCAGCGGCACCTGTACCCCGATGAGCTGAAAGCGCTGCGGAAAGCGCTGGGCGTAAGCTATGAGGAACTGTTTGTGTGATGTCGCACCGATAAAAAAGAGATGAACCGATAACGCCCCCGATTTTCACCGAAAAAACTCCCCCACCGCTGACCTGCGGCAGGGGAGAAATTTTTATGCTGTTTTATTTGTAGCTCAACAGGTCGCTTACTTCCTTGCGCTTGGGTGGGGCAGGCTCCTCCGCCGGATACCCCAGCGGGATAAGGCAGGCGACCGTTTGCCCCTCGGGCAGTTCCAGCAGCTCCGCCAGCTTCTTTTCCTCGAAGATACCGAGGATGACCGAGCCGAGCCCTTTTTCGTGGGCGGCCAGCACAAGGGTCTGGGCGGCTACGCCGCAGTCAAAGTTCTGCCAGCGGTCGCCCTTGGTGGTGGAAAAGCTGCCGTCGCGCTCGTAGCCGCAGCGGCCCTCCAGATAGGTGAGCACCATCAGCACCGGGGCGCCCCCGATAATGGCGGCGTTCCAGGGGATGGTGGCTTCTTCGGCGATGCGGGCTTTCAGCGCCGTATCCTCCACGGCGATGTAGCGGACGATCTGCGTGTTCTTCCAGCTGGGGGCAAAGCGGGCGGTTTCCACCAGCTCCTCCAGCAGCTCATGGGGAACCTTTTGTTCGGTGAATTTCCGCACACTGCGGCGGGTTCGGATGCATTCCAGGCTGTTCATAGGGCGGCTCCTTTCGGCTTATGAATGGGGCTGGGGCGGCTCGGACCTCTGGGATCCTTCGCCGTCCTTCCCGTTGTTCCATTCCCGTTTGATTTTCTCCATGTTCTCCCAGTAGGGGTGCAGCTCGCTGTAATCGGGCGGGTCGATATCGCCTTTATCCCCGATGGCGGTGGAGGCGTTGCAGCAGACAAGATACAGGGCGGAAAGAACCACCCCCACAAGGGCCTGCCACAAAAAGCCGATTTTCCACAGGGCAATGAGCGAGGCGGCCAGCGCCAAATAATCCAGCAGCGGCACCAGGCAGCGGGGACGGCCGATCAGGCCGAAAATGCCGCCGAGGAGAAACAGAACGCCGCCGGCGGCGACGGTAACACGCCCCAGCAGATACTGGGTGAGGGTGGACTGCCAGTACAGCCACAGACCGCCGCACAGCAGGCAGAGGACGCAGACCGGCCGGAAGAAGCGGGGCCAGTCAACATGGCTTTCCCTCATGTCATTCCCCCCTTTCCCGGATCAGCAGCCGGATGGGCGTGCCGGTCAGATCGTAGGTTTCGCGGATCTGGTTTTCCAGATACCGCTGGTAGCTGAAGTGGAACAGCTCCGCGCTGTTGCAGAAGCAGACGAAGGTGGGCGGCTTGATGGCGGCCTGGGTCATATAGTAGATCTTGAGCCGCTTGCCCTTATCGCTGGGCGGCTGCACCCGCGCGGTAGCGTAGCCCAGCAGGTCGTTGAGCCGGCCGGTGGTGATGCGCAGACAGGCATTGGCCGCCACCTGGTTGATGAGCGGGAACAGCTTGTCGACCCGCTGGCCGGTTTTGGCGCTGATGAACAAAAACGGGACGTAGCTCATGAAGCTGAAATCCACCTTCAGCCGGTCAGTGAACTCTTTCATGGTTTTATCGTCCTTTTCCACGGCGTCCCATTTGTTGACGCAGACAATACAGGCCTTGCCCTGCTCGTGGGCGTAGCCGGCAATCTTGCTGTCCTGCTCGGTAAAGCCCTCCAGGGCGTCGATGAGGATGACGGCGACGTCGCAGCGGTCCACCGCCATATAGCTGCGCAGAACGCTGTACCGCTCAATGGCATCCTCCACCTTGGCTTTGCGGCGGATGCCGGCGGTATCGATGAAGATGTACTTGCCGAATTCGTTTTCGATGACGGTATCGGTGGCGTCGCGGGTGGTGCCGGCGATATCGCTGACGATGACCCGCTCCTCCCCGGCCAGGTAGTTGATGAGGGAGCTTTTGCCCACGTTGGGTTTGCCGATCACAGCGACCTTGGTGTATTCCTCGGGGTAATCCTGCCGGTTTTCCCAGTCGATCTTTTCCATGCAGGCATCCAGCAGGTCGCCGGTGCCGTGCCCGTGGACCGAGGAAACGGGATAGGGGTCGCCCAGGCCGAGATTATAGAATTCGTAAAATTCCGGCGGGACAGTGCCGAGGGAGTCGCATTTATTGACGCACAGCACCACCGGCTTGCCGCTTTTCTGCAGCAGATGGGCAATTTCGGCATCGTTGGCGGTCACGCCGCTTTTCAAATCCACCACAAAGAGGATGACATCGGCGGAATCGATGGCGATCTGGGCCTGCATACGCATCTTGCTCAGCAGCAGGTCGTCGGCCTTCGGTTCGATGCCGCCGGTATCCACCAGCATGAATTCCCGACCGCACCATTCGCCGGGGGCGTAGATGCGGTCCCGGGTGACGCCGGGGGTATCCTCCACGATGGAAAGCCGCTGGCCGGTGAGTTTATTGAACAGGGTGGATTTACCGACATTGGGCCGGCCTACCACCGCGATCAGTGGCTTGGACATATCGTTTCACTTCCTTTCGGGGGAGATGGGACAGGGGAAGGCTGCCGCGGAGAGTTTACATGACCTCCGGGGCGGTGATCTTCAGGATGGCGAGGGTATTTTTCAGCACGGTGGCCGTGGCGCGGCAGAGCGCGGCGCGGGCGGCGCAGAGGGCGGGGTCCTCGCACTTGACCCGGCAGTTCTGGTAGAACTTGTGGTACAGGGCGGCGACCTCGGTGGCGTAGCGGGTGATGCGCGCCGGATCGTAGAACCGGGCGGCTGCCACGATCTCATCGGGGAGCTGCCCCAGCTTGCGGGCCAGCTCCCGCTCCTCGGGCGCGGCCAGCAGGGTGAGGTCGGCCTTTTGCAGCGCCTCGGGCGTCAGGCCCTCGGCGGCGACCAGCTTGAGCACCGAGCAGATGCGGGCGTGGGCGTACTGGACATAGTAGACGGGATTTTCGCTGCTTTGCTGCACCGCCAGGTCCAGGTCAAAATCGAAGGTGGCATTTGGCTCCCGCATATTGAAGAAGAACCGCGCGGCATCGATGGGCACGTCATCCAGCAGGTCGGTCAGTGTGACGGCGCGGCCGCTGCGCTTGCTCATGCGGTAGGGCTGGCCGTCCTTCATCAGCCGCACCAGCTGCATCAGCACGATATCCAGCTTGTCCCCGTCCAGGCCGATGGCATCCATGGCGCCTTTGAGCCGGGCAACATGGCCGTGGTGGTCGGCGCCCCAGACATTGATGACCCGCTGAAAGCCGCGCTCGGCAAATTTATTGTAGTGATAGGCAATATCGGCGGCAAAGTAGGTGGGGACCCCGTTGGCCCGCACCAGCACGTCGTCCTTCAGCTCGGCGGTCTCCGCTTCGGTCAGGGGCCGGCCGGCCTGTTCGGCCTTTTGGGTCATCATTTTGATGTTGTTGTACCACAAAGCGCCGTCTTTTTCGTAGGCCCAGCCGCTGTCCTTCAGCTTTTGACAGACGGCGGCTACCTTGCCCTCCCGGTGCAGCTCGCTTTCCCGGAACCAGACATCGTAACGGATGCGGTAGCGGCCGAGATCCCGTTCCAGGGCGGCGATGTTTTTCGGCAGCGCGTAGGCCACCAGCGCGTCGCGGCGCTCCTGCTCCGGCACGGCGACATAGCGGTCGCCGTGAAGCGCGGCAAAGGCCTTGGCGTGGTCGATGATATCCAGCCCCTGATAGCAGTCCTCCGGCAGGGGGTGGCGTTCCTCGCCCTCGAAGAGCTGCAGGTACCGCACCGACAGCGAGGCGCCGAATTTATTGATCTGGTTGCCGGCGTCGTTGACGTAGAATTCCCGGGTGACGCGGTGGCCGCTCCATTCCAGGGCGGCGGCCAGGCAGTCGCCGATGGCGCCGCCGCGGGCGTTGCCCATGTGCATGGGGCCGGTGGGGTTGGCGGAAACAAATTCCACCATGACCTTTTCGCCGCGGCCGTAATCGCTGCGGCCGAAGGCTTCGCCCTTTTGCAGCACCTCCCCGGTGAGGGAAGCAAACCAGGTCTGCTCCATGTAGAAATTGATGAAGCCGGGCCCGGCGACCTCGCAGCGCTCCACCGGCAGGGAGCCGAAATCAAACCGCTCCGTCAGCAGCGCGGCGAGCCTCTGCGGGGCCATGCGCATGGTGCGGGCGTTGACCATGGCGGCGTTGGCGGCAAAGTCGCCGTTGGCGGTATCGCCGGGGACCTCCACCACAAAGGGGGCGGGTTCGGCGGCGGGCAGCAGGCCCTCGGCGGCGGCTGCGGCAAAGGCGGCGGAAATGACCGCCGCGAGCTGCCGGCGGGTCTCATCGAAGCGGGAAATCATAGCTGTTCATTCTCCTTAAAGATACAAAGTTGTTAATGATAAACGGGATTTACCGGGGAAGGACGGTGACGTAGACGGCGTTTTCGCTGATCAGCGCGGTATTGACATCCAGCGAGTAGTGGAACTCCAGCTGACCGCCCTCCGGCGTGAGTTGGGCGTGGACCCGACTGCCGTTGACCCCCAGGACGAGGTTGCCGTAGCCGGTATCGTAGGTGCACTGGTGGCGGCGGCCCTCCTCCACGATGAGCTGGGAATGCACCGCCCCGGTGCGCAGAAGGACGACCTCGCCCTTTTGGGGGTCGACCCGCAGGGTGGTGTGGCAGCCGCCGTAGCCGGTGGCGTCGCTTTCCTCGTAGCGGATGAGCCAGCGGCCCCCGTGGGAGGTGAACCTTCCGCCGGTGACCAGCTCCACGGTATCCTCTTCGCCCTCCACCACCTGGACGCCCCGGACGGTGACGGTACAGTTTTCCTGTTCAGCTTTCATGGGGGTCACCTCCGGTCAGTTCGGCAAGGGGCAGCAGCGAGAGGCGGGAGCCGATATCCTGTCCCAGCAGCCGGGTGGCCGTCTGCAGGGCAGCTGGCGGCGGGGCGGCGGTAAACCAGAAGGCCCCGGCCGGGGAGCCTTCCGCGGACAGCAGGCGGGCTTGTCCCAGTGCGGCGGCCGCGGCGGCTGCGGTTTCGGCGGCGCAGTCGATCAGGGTGACCGAAGGGCCGAGCACGGCGGCAAACGCCCCGGCGATAAGCGGATAGTGGGTGCAGCCCAGCACCACGGTATCCACATGGTTTTCCAGAAAAGGACGGCAGTACTCCGCCACGGCGGCGGCCAGCCGGGGATCCTCCGCGGTCACGCCCTGCTCGATCATCGGGGCGAGCAGCGGGCAGGCCGCGTTGACGACCGGCTGCCCGGTTTGACGGGTGATGGCCCGGGCAAAGCGGCCGCTGCGGACGGTGGCTTCGGTAGCGGCCAGCCCGATACGGCCACAGACGCTGCGGCGGGCGGCAGCTTCGGCCGCGGCGGAAACAACGTCAAAGCAGGGGACGGGCAGCCGCTGCAAAGAGGGGGCGTTGCAGCTGATGGTGCCGCAGGCGGCGATCAGCGCTTTGACGCCCCGGCGCAGCAGCCAGGCGGTGATCTGCCCGGTAAAGGCGTCAATCTCGCCGGCGGGGCGGCAGCCGTAGGGCATCCGGGCGGTATCACCGAGGTATAGAATGGGTTCCTCCGGCAGCAGGCGCCGCAGGGCACGGACGGCGGAAAGCCCGCCGATGCCGGAATCAAAGACCCCGATGGGACGGGGATCCATGGCGGCACCTCCTTTCGGGTAAAATCAAGAAAAAACAATAAACTGCGTCAGCGGGGCTCCAGTGCCAGTTCGATGAGATGATCGAGCAGCCGGGGGTAGGTGTAGCCGCTGGCAAGGAACAGCTTGGGGAACATGCTGATGCTGGTAAAGCCGGGCAGGGTGTTGATCTCATTCAGACGGACGCTGCCGTCCGGCAGGGCAAAGAAATCCACCCGGGCCAGGCCCATGCAGTCCATGGCCCGGTAGGCGGCCACCGCCGTGCGGCGCAGCAGCTCGGTCTGCTCCTGCGGAATGCGCGCCGGAAGGAACAGCGCGGTGGAGCCGTCGAGATACTTGCCCTCATAATCATACAGGTCCCGCGTCGGGACGATCTCGCCCAGCACATCGCTGGCGACGGCGCTGCGGTGGTGCCCCATTACGGCACACTCCACCTCGGCGCCGGTGATGGCTTCCTCGATGAGGACCTTGCGGTCGTAGCGCAGGGCTTCCTCCAGCGCCGCCTGCAGTTCGGCGGGGTTATTGGCCCGGCTGACCCCCACGGAGGAGCCCAGGTTGACCGGCTTGACAAACACCGGCCAGCCCAGCTGGGCTTCAACGCGGGCGGTCAGCTCCTCCGGCTGCGGCAGCTCGCCGCGGTAGACGGTAAAGCCCCGCGCCACCGGAATACCGGCGGCGGCGATCAGACGCTTGGCGATATCCTTATCCATGCAGTTGGCACTGCCGGTGACGCCGCAGCCGACATAGGGCAGGCAGGCCAGCTCCAGCAGGCCCTGCACCGTGCCGTCTTCGCCGTTCATGCCGTGCAGGACGGGGAAAACCACGTCCACCCGCCGCGGCAGCCAGCCTTCGGGTGTCTGTACCAGCAGGCCGTGGTGCGCCGGGTCGGGAGAGAGCAGGCAGGGGGTCAGCGCGTCGCTTTGCGCCCAGCGGCCGTCGGCGATCAGCGAAATCTCGCCGGAATACAGGAACCAGCTGCCCTGCCGGGTGATGCCGACCGGCAGGATCTCGTACTTTTCGGGATCCAGCTGCTGCAGCACCGAGGTGGCCGAAAGCTGGGAAACATCGTGCTCGGTGGAGGCACCGCCGAACAGAACGGCGACAGTGAGCCTGGGTTTCGACATGGTAAAAGCCCCTTTCCAAAACTGTGGAATATTACATTTTATCATACCACATTTTTATGCGGGGCGCAATGAATTATTATAAAATGTGGGGCGGCAGCGGCGGCTCTTCACACCGCCGGAAAGGCGGCACGCAGGCAGGTGAGGGAGACCTCCGAAAGGTAGTAGCCATCCTGCCCGACAGTACCGTCCAGATAGACGCAGTAAACCGGCAGCTCCGGCCGCCCGGCGAGGGAGCAGAGGGCGGTGCGGCGCTCCAGATAGTCCAGCAGCGAAAGATCGCTTTGACTGTGGGAAAGCAGGGTGCCGACCAGAGCCTCGCCGCTTTCGGTCAGGACGGCGGGCAGGTGCTGCCGGATCAGGCTGCCCAGCAGCTCGGCGGCACGGTCGCTGCGGCGGGCGGGGTCCGCCGGGGCCTGCAGGGTAAGCAGATCGGACAGGGCCGCGCCGTCCAGCCGATATTCGCCGGGCGGGAAGGAAACGCGGTGGCCGGAGGTTTCTCCGGAAAGGGCGGCGGTGAGGGTAAAGGGCAGCGGGCCGCAGGCCTCCATCACGGCGGAAAGCTGCCGGCGGTTCTGGACGAGGGCGCCGTCGATGGGAACGCCCAGCCAGGCGGAAAGCTGCCGGCGCAGATAGTCGGCGCCGCCCTGCCGGTAGGCCGCGGCCAGGGTGTTCTGCTCGCCGCCGGCGCTCCAGACCGTTTCGGGGGGCAGCACCGCCGTCTGCACGGCGATGAGATCCGGCTGGAAGGAGACGAGGGCGCAGACGGTCAGCTCCTCCGATTCGCCGACGCCCAGGGCCAGGACGGTAAGGCGGGAGGAGGCATCGGGGAGCAGCCGGGTCTCGTTGGGGGGCGCGTCGCTGCCGGGCCGGCTGCTGATGATCCACCAGCCCAGCAGAAAAACGGCGGCCGCCGCGGCAATGGAGACGGCAAAGGTGCGGAAAAAGACGGCGGGACGGGATTCACTGTGCTTCATAGGGGAACCTCCGGCAGATGGAAATAGCAGACGGGTGTCCGCCGAACGTCCGGAAAAGACCGGCCGAAACGGCAGAACGGCATCACTCCACAGTATGGGGCGCGCGCAGGTCCGTCATGCAAAAAAGGGCGGAAAACCGGGGGGAAAATACGCCGCAAGGCTTGACAACGGCGGGGGAAGTCCCTATAATAGCTTTGTGTCCGTCCGAAAGGGGGTATTGCGCCCTTTTGCGGATGGCGACCCCATTATAAGCGGCGGGGAATCCCCCCGAACCAAAAGGAGGGAGGCACCGTGAAGCTGGACCTGAACCGCGTACTGGAACTGCCGGGAGAAGCCGATGTGGTAACGGCGGATGTGGACCTGACATCAGTACGGCATGCAGGACGGCCCCTGTTTACGGCGCCCGTGACCGTTACCGCAAAGGCGCAGAACCGTGCCGGTGTAGTTACACTCGATTGCACCTACCGGTTTACCCTTTCGGTGCTGTGCGACCGCTGCCTGGCTCCGCTGGAGCTGCCCACAACCCGCACCGTTTCTCATACCGTCGTCCGCGCCGTCAGCGGGGAGGACGATGAGACTTTTTTGGTGGCAGAGGACGGGATCGTCGAGCTGGATACGCTCGCTACCAACGATCTTTTGCCGGAGCTGCCCCAGCGCTTTTTGTGTGCGGAGGACTGCAAGGGCCTGTGCCCGACATGCGGCAGGAACCTGAACGAAGGGGACTGCGGCTGCCGCAAAACAGCGGGAGACCCCCGCATGGAGGCGCTGCGCCGTCTGTTGGAAAACTGAATTTTTGAAATGAATGCAATCGTGTAGGAGGAAAATAAAATGGCAGTACCGAAGAGAAAGCTTTCGAAAGCAAGAAAGAACAAAAGACGCAGCAATGTGTGGAAGCTGTCGGCTCCCGCTATGTGCCGCTGCACCCAGTGCGGCGCCTTTAAGCTGCCCCACCGCGTATGCCCCGCCTGCGGCTACTACAAGGGCGTAGAGGTCATCAAGGTAGAGGAATAAAACAAAATAAACCCAAACCCAAAGCGCCCGCCGGAGAATCCTCCGGCGGGTTTTGCAATGCCATACAAATACAAGCGGGAAGTTTTATGAAAAATTCTGGCGAAAAAAGAAAAAACAACCCTTTTCAAACAGAGATTATTTTGTTAGGATAAGGGTAATAAAAAATACGTCCCCCTAGGGGGACGTCATGTTTGCTGGCAAACATGACGTCCTTTGGGAGGGCAGTAAAAGAAGAGGTTAAACCATGAAAAAATTTTTAGCAATGGCGCTGGCCCTGCTTATGGTGGCTGTAATGCTGCCGGTGATGGCGGCCGCGGCGGATGCCGAATATGCCATCACCGATGAGGCAGGCCTGCGCGCTGCGGTAGAGGCTATGAAGGATGGTGACAATGTTACCGTGCGGCTGAAAGAAGATGTGACCATCAACGGTTACCTGAAGGTGAGCACCGGCACGCTGACCATTCTGGGGCAGAGACACACGATAACCTTTAGCCATCACTCTTTAGTATTAAGTGGAACGGCTATACTGAATCTGGGAACCAAGGAGGGAGAAGGAACGCCGGAAAACGAACTCATTCTTACCTCCATAGATGATACAAGCGCTGTTATAAACATGGACGGTTCGGCGGTACTTAATATGTATCACGGCGTGGAAATTAGGGATTCCCGTGCGGGCGGACAGGCCGGCGGCGTGCAGTTGATTGGTGATAAAACGGTCTTTAATATGTACGGCGGCGTGATCGATAATTGCGTGAACTGGGCTTCGGTTGCGGGTGGCGTATATATTGATGGCGGAGCTTTGTTTAATATGTATGATGGTGTTATTCGGAATTGCTCGGGATGCAAGGGCGGTGCAGTAACCGTTTCCGGGGCTGCTCCCATCTTCGGTGGTTATATAAGCGGCTCCTCCGGCTTCCATATGTATGGCGGGACTATCAAAGACTGCCACGATAAAGGGTATGGCGGCGGTGCCGTCTGCGCATATACAGCGAAACCGGTTTCGTTCATTATGGACGGCGGCACCATTACCGGCTGCAGCGGAGACGGTAATGGTTATGGCGGCGCTGTATTTATCTTCACTACGCATCCGGACGCTGTGATTGAAATCAATAAGGGTGAGATCACCGGGAATACCGGCGTCTATGGCGGCGGAGTATTTGTCTACGAAGGAACGGTGAAGATCGCCGACGGTGTGGCGCTGCACAATAATACGGCCACAGTTGAGGGCGACGACCTCTACAATGAAAGCGGCAGCATCACATTAGGGAAGCTGCCCACCGGACTGAAGCTGGCCGCCTGCGGGTGCGACATTGACGGCTGGTACCATGATGAAGACGGCGCACGGTGGAGCAGTAAGAAGTGCGGCGGGGAAGCCGACCAGATGGAAAAATATACGGAGACCACCATCACAGAGGGCTGCGCCCTGAAGGCTGCCCACGGTGAAGCACCGGCAGCGGAGCCTCCTTTGATTATTATTGTGCCGGAGGCGCCGGAGCAGGAGGCCCCCAACCCGACAACCGGGAGCCGTGACCTTGCGGATGTGGCTGCGGCCATGGCGGCGGTTTCGCTGCTGGGCGCTGCTGCGGTCATCCGTAAGAAATAAACTGAACTGAAAGCCGGACGGGCATTTGTGTGCGGTGCCCGCCATAAGGCAAAAAGCTCCCCGAAAGGGGAGCTTTTTGCGTGGCGCTTTATTCGTCGCGGTGGACCACCATGTTCCAGCAGGTCTGGCGGAAGGTGATCTTATTCTGCTTGGCGATCTCATCCAGCACCCGGCAGGTGGCCAGCGAAATGGAAAGGTAAGCCTCATTGCCGCCGCGGCGCTTTATCATCGTGATGAAAGCGTCCAGCTCGGCATAAAGGGCGGAGGTATCGTCCTCCGGGGGGATCTCTTTCGGTTCCTGTCCGCGCAGGCAGAGGGTGAGGGGAGACATGGTATCCCATTTGCCTATCACAATCGCGCCCTTTTCGCCCTCGATGACACTGGGCAGGAGGCTGTCGGCGATCTTGCTCCAGCGCCATTCCGCCAAAAAGCCGGGGTACTGGGCAATCGCCGCGCCCTGCGCTTCAAATTCGCCCAGCTTGCTGCAGAACGAAGCGATGCGCTCCGGTTCGCCGGCCAGGGCGATGGTGGGGGCGATGCAGTAAACGCCCAGATCCGCCACGGCGGCGTTGTTCAGCCGGGGATCGAAGGCATTGGGCCGGCCGCCGGCAAGGTAGCTGTCGTACCGGCTGGAATACTGGCAGTACCCGGCGGTGATGCGGCGCAGCGTGCCGATCTCCGGGATCAGCTCGTGCAGGCGGCGGAACCCCGGCGTAAAGAGGGGGCGCATCCCCTCCAGCAGGATGACGCGGCTGTTGTGGGCCTGCAGCACCATGCCGTCGCAATCAATGTAGGTGGTGGCCATCGGCTTCTCGCACAGGATATGCTTGCCGGTTTTCATCAGGGTGATGGCCTGCTCGGCATGGCACAGGTTGGGGCTGGCGATATAGACGGCATCCACCTCGGGGCAGTCGGCCAGCGCCTGCAGGTCGGTAAAGGTAAGCGTGGCGCCCCACTGCGAGGCAAATTCGGCGGCGCGCTCCGGCGTGCGGGAGTAGACGGCGGCAAGCTGAAATTCGGGGTGCTTTTTGGCTTCGGTCAAAAACTGTTCAACGATTTTTCCGGAGCCGATAGTAGCAAAACGGATCATGGGGGAACCTCCTTGGAACATAAAATGGGGGAAGGGTCAGAAGCGGCCCAGCAGGGCATCCAGCAGCTCGGCGCCCGACATACCGACGACCGCCACCGGGACATTCAGCGCAGCGGAGACCTCCTGGGGGGTAGTGTCATCCAGAAAGCGGTCCTTTTCATCGCGCAGCATGATCTCCGGCAGGATGAGCGTATCGTCCAGGGGCTGATCCTTCAGATGCTCGATGATATCCCGCCCGCAGACCAGCCCGGTGACGTTGACCCCACCGCCGAAGGTGCGGTTGGGGATGCCGTAGACGGTAAGCCGGCGATGAGGGAATTTCTCCCGGGCTGTTTCCAGCAGCTCCCGCAGCAGGGGCGCCGCGGCTTCGCCGGTGGCAAGGGAAAAGCGGCTGGCTTCGGCGTCGCCGTCCTCCTCCGCCAGCGCCGCGGCAAATTCCTGCCGCAGCAGCGCGGTGGTGCCGACGCCGTTGCCCAGCTGGTCAAAGTCCTCGTAGTAATCGTAATCCGGCAGGGGCAGTCCCGCGATAAGATACAGCTCATCGGCGCAGAAGGCGATGCGGCTGCCATGGCGCCGCAGCATCTCCGCTCCGAATTCATCGGCGATGCGGATACAATCAGCGGCTTCGGCTGGGATCATCATGCGCAGAGAATACAGCCCCTCCCGATGTCCGGTGAGCCCCACCGGCACCAGCGCGATGCTTTGCAGCTCCGGGGCGTACTGCCCCAGATCCCACAGACTGCGGCGCAGCTGTTCGCCGTCATTCAGGCCGGGGCAGATGACGATCTGGGCGTTGATACGGATATGATGCGCCGCCAGCTGCGGAAGATACCGGAGAACCTCGCCGCTGCGGGGATTTTTCATCATCCGGACCCGCAGCTCGGGGTCGGTGGCGTGGACCGAGATATTGATGGGGCTGATGTGCATTTTGATGATGCGGGCAATATCCTCGTCGGTCATGTTGGTGAGGGTGACATAGCTGCCGAACAGAAAGCTCATGCGGCTGTCGTCATCCTTGAAGTACAACGTTTCCCGCATCCCCTTCGGGAGCTGATCGACAAAGCAGAAGACGCATTTATTGGCGCAGCAGTGCTGCCGGTCCATCAGGTAATCCTCAAACTCCAGTCCCAGCTCGTCATATTCCGGCTTGCGGATGGAAAAACGGAGCGTTTCTTCGCCCCGCAGCACCTCGACGCTCAGGCGGGTATCGATCATATAAAAGCGGTAATCCAGGACATCCCGGATAACGCTGCCGTTGATGGAAAGCAGCCGGTCCCCGGCCCGGATGCCGGCCCTGGCCGCCGGGGTATGGGGAGTGACCGATTCAATAGCGATGGACATATTTTTTCTCCCGATGATCAGATTTGATATTCCAGAAAGATGAGCTCCTCCGGGATGCGGCCTTGGAACAGGACCTCGGCCCGGCCGCAGAGGGAAAAGCCGTTTGTTTGGTACAGGCGGGCGGCGGGGGTGTTGCCGGCCCAGGTATCCAGCCGGATGACGGTGCAGCCCATGGCGGCGGCGTGCTGCTTGGCGTACTGGACCATCTGCCGGCCCAGGCCGCGCCCCGCATGGCAGGGCGGGATGCAGAGGGTGTGGATGACCAGCACCTGCTCCGGCGGGGCGGAGTACTGCCAGTTGATCTCGGTATAAAATTCATCCTGATGCTGATTGAGGATGACGCTGGCGACCGTTTCGCCCGCCTCCTCCAGCACATAGAGAGTGCCTTCGGCCTGCGCTTTGGCGGCCGTTTCCCGGGTGGGATAAACCCCCAGTGCCCAGTTGGTGGTGCTGCGACCGGTTTCGGTCTCGTGGGTCAGCAGTTCGGTGTAGTGACGCTCAATGGTGTCGAGATCGGATGCAGTGGCAGGACGGAACATAAGGGACTCCTTTTTAATTGAGGATAAAGTGAAGAAAGAGAGCCGCGGCCCAGCAGGCAGCGACGGTGCAAAGCACGGTGACGCCGCGGGGCAGGCGGCCGCGGGAAAGACCGATGGTGAGCAGCAAAAAGACGGTGACGAAAAGAAACAGATAGGGCATGAGAGCGACTCCTTTCGGGGGGTTGCAGAGAGGCTGCGAAAGGGGAAGCAGGCGGAGAGCGGCCCGCAGGGCCGGCCGCCGAAGGCGGCCGCGGCGGCGCTTCGCGCCGCCGGTTTCGGCATGGCCGAAACGCCCTGCGGGCCGTCCGGCGTCTTTTGCAAGCTATTCGGCAAGGATCCCCTCGCAGCCGTCGCCGTCGGGGGCAATGGCGGTCAGCAGTACCTGGCGGATCTCGCCGGGGCGGATCGCCGGATCAAAGACGGTGACGGGGGTGTAATTGGGGGTGTAGCCGGTAAAACCCTGCTGCCCTCGCTGCTCAAACAGCACCGGCTGGCGGCTGCCCAGCATGCTGCTCAGGGCGGCGGCGCGCAGTTCGGCGGCAACGGCGATCAGCTCGGCGCAGCGGCGCTTTTTCTCGGCCGGCGGCACCTGATTCGGCATAGCGGCGGCCCGGGTGCCGGGCCGTTGGCTGTACGCAAAGGCGTGGATCTTGGCAAAGCCGATTTCCCGGGCAAAGTCCAGCGACTCCCGGTGGTCCTCCGGCGTTTCGCCGGCAAAACCGACCATCATATCGGTGGTGAGGGCCGCTCCAGGGAAGGCATCCCGGACGGCGGCGGCGACCGCGCGGTACTGGGCGGTATCGTAGTGGCGGTTCATGCGGGCCAGGGTGGCGTCGCAGCCGCTTTGCAGCGAAAGGTGGAACTGGGGGCAGAGCTTTTCTCCGCAGCCCTCCGCCAGCCGGTAGATCTCTTGCGGGGTCAGCAGATCCGGCTCGATGGAGCCGAGCCGCACCCGTTCGATACCGGGAACGGCGGCCGCAGCCAGAACGGCATCGGAAAGGTGCAGGCCCCATTCGCGTCCGTAGTTGGAAAGGTTGATGCCAGTCAGGACGATCTCCCGGTAGCCATTCTGTGCCAGCGCCTGCAGCTCGGCGGAAAGCTCCGCCATCGGCTTGCTGCGCACCGGGCCGCGGGCGGCGGGAATAATGCAGTAGCTGCACCAGTTATCGCAGCCGTCCTGGATTTTGAGAAAGGCGCGGGTACGCACCCCGAAATCGGCGGCGGAGCAGGCTTCGAAGGCTTCGCCGCTTTGGTGCGCGGGGATGCTGACAATGCGCTGCCGGTCAACGGCAAAGGCCTTGACCAGCTCCGGCAGGGCGGTGCGGTTCCGGGCGCCGGTGACGATATCCGCCTCCGGGATGTCGGCGGCCTCCTTTGGGAAGGCCTGCGGATAGCAGCCGGTCAGCACGACGATGGCGCCGGGGTTTTCCCGGCGGAATCGCCGCACCGCCTGACGGGTCTTGCGGTCGCCTTCGGCAGTGACGGTGCAGCTGCCCACCACATAGACGTCGCAGCCCGGCGCGTGGCCGGCCACGACGTCAAAGCCGGCGGCGGCAAACCGCGCCGACAGCACCTCGGTTTCGTATTGGTTCACCTTGCAGCCAAGGGTATAAAAGGCAACGCGCATCGTCGGTCCTCCGGGGAATAACATTAGCGATACTATTATAGCGGGTTTGCGGCGGAGTAGCAAGCCATCCGCCATAAAAGGGGCTTGCGGACCGCGCGGTGGCAGGCTACAATGAATAAAACGAAAGGACAACGGGAGAAGAGCGATGGAGATCAGAAAAGGGACGGCGCGGGAATTGGACGAGCTGGCGGCGCTGTATGATGCGGTCTGCGGCGCGCTGGAGGCCGGGATCAACTACCCGGGCTGGCGCCGGGACATCTACCCCACCCGGGAGGACGCCGAGCGGGGCGTTGCGGCGGGGGAGCTATATGTCGCGGTGGAGCAGGGAGCCATTGTCGGGACAATGATCCTGCGGCAGGGACAGGAGCCGGGCTACCGGACTGCCCGCTGGGGCCGGGAGCTGACCGACGGCGAGGTGCTGACGGTGTATACGTTTGCGGTGCACCCCGGCCATACCGGCAAAGGGGTGGGCGCCGCCATGCTGGCCTTTGCCGAGCGGCTGGCTGCCACACAGGGCAAAAAGGCGCTGCGGCTGGATGTTTACGAGAAAAACACGCCGGCCATGCGGCTGTATGAAAAATGCGGGTTTCGTTATATTGCTACCGTGGATTTGGGATATTCCAACCACGGACTGAAGTGGTTTAAGCTGTACGAAAAGCTGCTGGATGGCGGCGTGCCGGAGCAGCAGGAATCCTAAGAACGAAAGGAGGACACGGCATGGAACCGGGAAAACTGTTGGAGACCCTGGCGGTGGCGGGACGGCTGAAGGAGGTACCCCGGCACTGCGTTATGGCGGGCGGCCGGCACGAAAGTGTGGCGGAACACTGCTGGCGGGCGGCGCTGATGGCCTATTTTTTGCGGGATGAGTTCCCCGAAGCGGATATGGACAAGGTGATCGCGATGTGCCTGATCCACGACCTGGGCGAGGCCTTTACCGGAGATATCCCCGCATTTCGCAAGACTGCGGAGGACGAGCAGGAGGAGGAGCGCCGGCTGCACGACTGGGTGAAAACGCTGCCGCAGCCCTACGCCGGAGAGATGCTGGCGCTGTACGGAGAAATGGCGGCGCGGCAAACCACCGAAGCGAAAATCTACAAGGCGATCGACAACATGGAGGCGGTGATCCAGCACAACGAATCGCCGCTGGAGAGCTGGCTGCCGGAGGAGTATCCGCTGAACCTGACCTACGGGACGGATAAGGCGGCCTTTTCCGCCTACCTGACGGCGCTGCGGGCGGCGGTCCGGGAGGTGACCGAGCGGAAGATCGCGGAGGGGAAATAGGCCCCGAAAACGAAATATACAGGGGAACGGGCCCTTCCGCCGGATGGCGGGAGAGCCCGGTTTTTTGCGGGAATGGGGAGGGAGGGGGCCCCGCAGGGGCCCGAGGCGGAGCCTCGGGGGACGGGCATGGCCCGTCACGGCGCGAAGCGCCGCCCTGCGGGGCCACACCCGCGCCCTCTGCTAATGCCAATAATACCCAATGAAGGAAACCGCTTTGCAAAGCGGAAAAAATATGCTATACTATTGCCATACGCTGACATACTTGCCAGGATCCGCAAAAGATCCCCGGAAAAAGGAGAAGAATATGGCAGAAAACATCAAAGAGATGACTGAGGAGCGCAGGGCAGAGCGGGCAAAAGTATACCGCCGCAGAAGAATACTGGTCGGCGCCGGGGCAGCGGCGCTGTGCGTTGCGGTGGGCGTTGGTGTCAACGCCATGGGGACGGCACAGGCGGCAGAGGCCCTGCAGACGGCGCTGACGGCGGCCGAGAACCGGCAGGCAGAACGGCAGCAGGATGCCGCGCTGGCCGTCCGGGAGAACCGCACGGTGGCCGAGACCAACCTGACTGCCTATGTGGAGGAGGCCGCAAAGGAGGCTGAAACCGCACTAGCCAAGGCTGCTGCCGCCGCGAAACAAAGCGCGCCGGCGACGAATCTGTCAGCTGGCGCATCCACCGGACTGCCCGCCAACCCCGGCATGACCAATGCGGTCGGCCGGGCGCTCAGCGCCTCCCAAACCGGCGGCAATTTCCGGGCTTCGGCCTATAACGGCGTCACCGGCGTGGGGAACCTGTCCTATTACCAGTCCATCAACAGCGACGTCAAGGCCTGGCTGAGGATCCCCGGGACCAACATCAACTACCCCGTACTGCAGAACGCCTACGAGGATCACTACTACCTGCACCGGGGCCTGGACCGCGGCCAAAGCTATTACGGCGTGCTGTGGACCCAGACCGCGACCCAGTTCGGCAGCGGCGCCAGCCTTTCCAGCAATACCGTGATCTACGGCCACAACTGGAAAAACTGCAAGTGGAACGCCGCCCCAGCCACCTATTACGCCGGCCAGCAGATGTTTGAATCGCTGCTGAGCTATCATTACACCAGCTGGGCGGAGCAGTATCCCTACATCTACTATTCCACCCCCAGCGAGGAGATGACCTTCGTCATCTTCGCCTGCTTCTACACCGAGGGGACGACCTGGTATATCAATGCCGAGGGAAATATCGACAGCGTCATCAGCGAGGCGCAAAGCCGCTCCCGCCATACCTTCGGGGTGGACGTCAACTCCTCCGATAAGCTGCTGACCCTTTCCACCTGCACCCGCTATTACGGCAACACCGATAACCAGCGGTTTGTGGTGATGGCGCGGCTGCTGCGTCCGGGCGAGACCATCGGACCGGTCTCGGTCAGCTATAACCCAAACCACCGGCAGCCCAATGTCTGGGGCTGAACCGGGGCCCGTGGTAAAAACCGAATATCCTGCTGCCTGCCGCGCCGCTTTTACAAAAAGCCGGCGCGGCGGGCCGTATTTTTGGCGGGAAGCGGCCGAAATGCAAATCTTCCATTGCAAAATGCGCCTTTCCCTGCTATGATAAAAGGCAGCAGAAACCATTGGAGAGGGGACCTTTGACCATGCCAGAGAAGAAAAGAATCCTGACCGGGGACCGTACCACCGGCAAGCTGCATCTGGGCCACTATGTGGGCAGCCTGCAAAGCCGCGTCAAGTTGCAGGAGGAATACGAGAGTTTTATCCTGCTGGCGGATATCCAGGCGCTGACCACCCACTTTGAAAACCCGGAGCTGCTGGAGCACAGCATCTACGAGGTAGCGATGGATAACCTGTCGGTCGGGCTGGACCCCAACAAGATTACGCTGGTACAGCAGAGCCGCATCCCGGCCATCGGGGAGCTGACCGTCTTTTATTCCATGCTGGTGACGGTTAATGCGCTGCGGCACAACCCCACCATCAAGACCGAGGCGGCCAACTACGGCTACAGCGATATGACCTACGGCTTTTTGGGGTATCCCGTCAGCCAGTCGGCGGATATCACCTTCTGTAAGGCGAACCTGGTACCGGTAGGCGAGGATCAGAAGCCGCACATGGAAATGACCCGCAAGATCGTCCGCCGCTTTAACGAGCTGTACGGCGAAACGCTGGTGGAGCCGGATATCATGCTTTCCGATTGTCCCCGGCTGATGGGACTGGACGGCAACGCCAAGATGGGCAAGAGCCTGGGCAACGCCGTATACCTCAGCGACTCCGCCGACGCAGTAAAAACGAAGGTGATGAGCGCCGTAACTGACCCCAGCCGCATTAAAAAGGACGATCCGGGCCACCCGGACATCTGTGTGGTGAGTAAGTATCATAAGATCTTTAATCACGGGGAGTATGAGAACATCTGCGAAAGCTGCAAAAAAGGAGCGATTGGTTGCGTAGCCTGCAAAAAGGCGCTGGCCGGCGCCCTTAACGATCTGCTGGAGCCGTTCCGGGAGAAGCGCGCCTACTATGAGGCGCACCGGGACGAGGTGCGGGATATCATCCTGACCGGCAGCGAAAAGGCCAACCGGATCGGTAACGAAACGGTGAAGGAAGTCAAAGAGGCCATGCATATCTATATCGGAGACTGACAGAAAGCAAGGAGGAACCACAATGGCATACGAAGGGAAAAAGCTGCGTAAATCCAAAACGGAAAAAAAGATCTGCGGAGTTTGCGGCGGTATCGCCGAGTATTTCAATATCGACCCCACCATCGTGCGGCTGATCTGGGTGCTGCTGTTTTTCGCCTACGGCGCCGGGATTCTGGCGTATCTTGTGGCGGCGCTCATCATGCCGGAGCCGCTGGACATATAACATCTGAACGGCCCCAACCGCAAGTACAAAAAAGCACAGCGTCTCCCCAGCCGGGAGGCGCTGTTTTAATATCGGAAAGTCTTGCGATAATCGCGCGGTTCAAAAACGCTTAAGCGGGGAACTATAATCCTGATGCGAAAGACGATACCTTCGCGGCTGGCGGGTCATCCTTGCAGGATGTGACGCGCGGGCCGGTAATATCGGGCGTTCTCTGCCCGGGAAGAACCCGCCGGCTTTGCAAGGGGAGTCCTTTTAATGGCAAACCGGGGAAAGCAAAGCGGGTGCCGGGCACAGGGCCCGACACCCGCAATAAGCTTGATCTGATCGGAGCGCCCCGGCGGCCGTTTGGATGCCGCCGCTTAACGGGGCAGCCGCCGGTACAGCCCGGTAAGGTGGTGCAGTCGGTCCGCCAGCTCATCGGTGATGGCACCGGGGGCGGCGCGCCACTTCCAGTTGCAGCCCAGCGTGGAGGGGATGTTCATCCTTGCTTCGCTGCCCAGCCCCAGCAGATCCTGCATGGTCAGGATGACGGTATCCCCGGGGCTTTGCAGCGCCCCGCAGATCATGCCCCAGTGCAGGCCCTCCTGTTCGGTCAGCCGCAGGTATTCCCGCGCAAAGCAGGTATCCGCCGGCGCCGCGGTCGCAAACCATCCCAGGATGGTATCGTTATCGTGGGTTCCGGTGTACACCACGCAGTGCCGGGGGTAATTGTGCGGCAGATAGTCGCTGTCCTCCCGGCTGTCAAAGGCGAACTGCAGCACCTTCATGCCGGGGAAGCCGCATTCCTCCCGCAGCCGGTGAACGCCGGGCGTCAAAAAGCCCAGATCCTCCGCGATGATGGGCAGCTCGCCCAGTGCCGCGCGGACGGTGCGGAAAAACTCGATGCCCGGGCCCTGCCGCCAGACGCCCTCCCGGGCGGTTTCGGCCTGGCCGGGAATGGCGTAGTAAGCGTCAAAGCCCCGGAAGTGGTCGATGCGGATTATATCGTACAGCGTAGCGCTGGCCCGGAAGCGGTCGATCCACCAGCGGTAGCCGTCGGCCTGCATGGCCTCCCAGCGGTACAGCGGGTTGCCCCACAGCTGGCCGTCCGCCGAAAAGGCGTCCGGCGGACAGCCGGCGACCTCGATGGGCTCGTAGTTTTCATCCAGCATGAACTGCTCGGGCGCGCTCCACACATCGGCGGAATCCCGCGGCACATAGATGGGGATATCCCCGATGATGCGGATGCCCAGGCTGTTAGCATAGCCCTTCAGTGCGTACCACTGCCGGGCAAACAGGTACTGAAGCACCGTATGGAAGGCGATCTCCTCCCGATACCGGACCCGGGCCGCCTCCAGCGCCTGCGGCTCCCTCATTTTCAGCGGAAGCTCCCATTCGTTCCAGGGGCGGCCGCCGTGGGCTTCCTTCAGCGCCATGAAAAGCGCGTAATCCGGCAGCCAGCGGCTGTTTTCCTCGCAGAACCGGGTGTAGTCCTCCGGCGGGTTTTGGGCAAAGCGGCGGTAGGCGCAGCGCAGCACGTCATAGCGCAGCCGGTACAGCCGGCCGTAATCCACCGCCGTTTCCTCCTCACACCAGGGCAGGGATTCATATTCCGCTTTTTGCAGCAGACCCTCCTGTTCCAGCAGGTCCAGGTCGATAAAATACGGGTTGCCCGCCACCGAAGAAAAGGACTGGTAGGGGGAATCGCCGAAGCTGGTAGGCCCGATGGGCAAAAGCTGCCACCAGGTTTGCCCGGCCCGCTGCAGAAAATCGACAAAGCGGTAGGCGCTGCGGCCCATGGTGCCGATGCCGTACGGCCCCGGCAGGGAAGAAAGGTGCATCAAAACTCCGCAGGTTCTCATAAAAAGCTCTCTTTCTCTATGCAAAATGGAATATCAGGGCAGTTTTGTGCAGCCGGACGGCCCGCAGGGCGTTCCGGCGCAGCCGGAACCTGCGTGCTGCGCACGCAGCAACCGCCTGCGGCGGTTGGCCCTGCGGGCCGGATCCCGGCATATGGAAGGTGGGAGGGGGATTCAGTCCTCTGGCACGGGGCCGACACTTTCCCCTTCGATGACGGCAAACGGGACGGTGACATGGCGGGCGGGGGCGCCCTGTTCGATGGCGGCGCGCAGGGTGTCGGTGGCTTCCTGCGCCAGCCGGTCCACCGACTGGCGAACAGTTGTCAGGCGGGGCATCAGGAATCCCCCCAGTGTCAGACCGTCGAACCCGATGATGGAGATATCGCGGCCCACCGTTTTGCCGACGTCCTGTGCCGCGCGCATCGCCCCGATGGCCACCACATCCGCGACGGCATAGGCCGCCGTGACCTCCGGATTTTCGGAAAGCACCCGGCGCATGGCCTGGTAGCCTTCTTCGTAGCAGAAGCGCGCCTGGCCGTATTCCACCAGGTTTTCGGCCGGCAGCCCGCTTTGGGCAAAGGCCGCCCTGCCGCCGGCAAAGCGCATCCCGGAAACATCGCTGAAGGAGGGGCGCCCGCCGATGATGGCGATGTGGCGATGCCCGCGGTCCAGCAGCACCTGCACCGCGCGGACCGAAGCCGCATAGTCATCGGTGGTCACGCTGGACAGGTTCTTAAAGCCCAGCTCCTTGGCCGAGGAGGTGACCAGCACCGCCGGCACGGTGATGCGGGAAAAATTGCGCCGGAAATTATCAGCGTTGCCGCCCAAAAACAGCAGGCCCTGCGGCTTTTTTTCGGCACACAGCTTTACCGCCCGCAGCACTTCGTCGGTGTCCTCGTCAAAGAAATCGACGATCAGCGTGTAGGGGCTGTGTTTTACCAGCCCCTGCAGCTGCTCCACCAGCGCGGCAAACAGCTCGTTGTGGGTGCCCTTCACCAGCACCAGTATGCTGCGGCTCACCGTTTGCTTCAGATTTTGGGCGTTGGTATTCAAAATGAAGCCGGTCTTTTCCACCACCGCCAGGACGCGCTGCCGCGCCTTTTCGCTGACGTCCGGGTGGTTATTCAGCACGCGGGAAACGGTGCCTACCGCATAGCCGGATTCCCGGGCAATATCCTTGATGGTCATAGGATCATCCCTTGACGGCACCGGCCGCCACGCCCTTGATGATGTGCTTCTGGCAGGTCAGGTAGAAGACGATGACGGGGATGATGCTCAGCAGGATGAGCGCCATGGTCGCGCCCAGATCCACCACGCCGTAGCTTCCCTTCAGGTACTGTACATGGATGGGGATGGTCATATACTGGGTGCGGTCCAGTACCAGGTAGGGCAGCAGGTAGTCGTTCCATACCCACATGATCTCCAGGATCGCGACCGAGATCATGGTGGGGCGGAGCATCGGCAGCACCACGCTGAAGTAGGTGCGCAGCGGGCCGCAGCCGTCGATAGCGGCGGCTTCCTCAATATCAAGCGGGATGCTCTTGACAAAACCGGTGAACATAAAGACGGCAAGTCCCGCGCCGAAGCCGAGATAGATGATCGGAATAGTCCAGGGAGTATTGAGCTTGAGGGTATCCGCCGTTTTGGAGAGGGTGAACATCACCATCTGGAACGGGACGACCATCGAGAATACGCAGGCAAAGTAAACGATGCGGCAGAACAGAGAATCAACACGGGCGATGTACCAGGCCGCCATGGAGGTGAAAAGCAGGATAAGGGCGGTGGAAAGCAGCGTGATGACCAGGCTGAAGAGGGCCGATTTGAGGAAGGGGTAGTTGCCGAAAGTAAGGCCCTTGATGAAGTTATCCAGACCCGCAAAGCTTTCGGCAGTGGGCCAGGAGAAGGTCTCGGTTTTGACAAAGGTATTCTTCTTAAAGGAGTTGAGCAGCACCATGAATACCGGGAACACATACAGGATGCTGATGACGCCGAAAAAGACCGTAAGAAGATTTTTGCCGGCGTTTTTCTTTTGCAAAGAACGGTGTTTCATTATTGCTGGACCTCCTTTTTTCTGGTCGAGCGCAGCTGCAGCAGGCCGATGGTAGCCACCAGGATGAAGAACAGGACCGCCTTCGCCTGGGCAACGCCGCGCGAGTTAACATTCTGGCCGTAGAAGGTGTTGTAGATGTTGAGCGCCAGCATCTCGGTGGTATGCACCGTGGTGCCGTCGGGGTTGATGATATAGGGCAGGCCGCCGGTAAGAGCCAGGTTCTGGTCGAACAGCTTAAAGCCGTTGGTCAGCGTCAGGAACATACAGATGGTGATGGAGGGCATGATGTTGGGAATGGTGACCTTGATGAGGGTCTGCCAGCGGTTGGCGCCGTCAATTTTGGCGGCTTCCAGCATATCCTCAGGCACCGCCTGCAGGCCCGCGATGTAAATAATCATCATGTAGCCGATCTGCTGCCAGCACATCAGGATGATGAGTCCCCAGAAGCCCCAGGTGGTGTTGGTGAGGATGGAGGTGCTGTAGGCGCTGAGCAGACCGTCAAAGATCATGCTCCAGATGTAACCCAGTACGATACCGCCGATGAGGTTCGGCATAAAGAATACCGTGCGGAACAGGTTGGAGCCCTTGATTTTTTGGGTAAGCGCATAGGCTACCATAAAGGCCAGTACGTTGATGAGCACCAGCGATATGAAGGCATACAGGGCCGTATACCCAAAGGAGTAGCGGAAGCTTTGATCCTGAAACGCTTTCAGATAGTTTTCAATGCCGACCCAGCTCCATTTGCTGGTTGTTTTGAACTTGGTAAAGGACAGGAAAAGTCCCTGTAAAAACGGCCAGACAAAGCCGATGCAGAACGCAGCGACCATCGGCAGCAGAAAAACCGGGGACCAGTGCTGGATGGGTCTGCGCAGCAGATAGCTGTTGACCGACCCGCTGTTTCTTCTTCTCTTCATCTTCTCAACTCCCGCTAAAAAATTGATGGCACTGAGCATGTCTCATGCGGCATACCCGGTGATTTGAGAAAGCGGGGCGAGCGCTATGCTCGCCCCGCCGCATATGGAGTACAATGATATGTCAGCAGAAATCAGCCGTTGGCAGCCTTGTACTGAACAGACCAGCCATCGATGAAGGCGGTAACAACGGTAGCCCAGTTGGCGTCGGTGGGATCGGCGTTGTAGGTGTTCAGCGCGGAAACAACAGCAGCGCGGTAAGCGTCAACGTTGGGCTGATAGTTGGTGGCCCACCACATATTGTAGCAGCCGTTGGCCAGGTAATCGTTGGCGTCCGCCAGGAAAGCGTTGGTGGATTCGGCAGCGCTCTTGTAGGGCATTACGCCGAAGGTATCAACAGCGATGCGGGAAGCCTCGGGATCGGTGACAACCCACTTCATGAAGTCAAGGGTCGCCTTGATGTTCTCCTCGGAGGCCTCGGCATTGACAGCCCAGTAGTTTTCGGTGCCGCAGTTCAGGCCGGCTTTCTCCTCGCCTTCCACGCCGCAGTAGTAGGGGATCATGGCGAGATCGTCAGCGTTCATGCCCTTGTCGGCCAGGCCGGAAGCTTCCCAGCTGCCGTTGACATAGAACAGAGCCTTGCCGTCGGCAAACTCAGCGCCGGCATCAAAGCCGCCGTTGGCCAGCGCCGTACGGTCGGTAGCGGAGTTGACGACCATCAGGTCATACAGGGCGCGATAGTTATCCATGTAAGCGCCGGTGAGTTCAGCGGGGCAGGATTTCCAGGCCTCAGGGTTATCAACGGACTCGTAGTAATACTCGAGGTTAATCAGGTGGCCGGTGAAGCGCCAGCTGGAGCTGCCGTCCATGCCGGAAGAGGTGAAGGCGTCGAAGCCCAGCTCGTTAGCGCGGGCGTGAACATCCTCGGCAACTTCCTTCAGGGTGGCAAAGTTGGTGATGTAGTCGGCAGCGTAGCCGGCTTCCTGCAGCAGCTTGGTATTGACGATGATGCCGTAGCACTCGTAGCAATAACCGATGGAGCACAGCTTGCCGTTTTCATCGTACAGCATGTAAGCGTCGGTGTTCAGCTCGTTGGCGATATCGGTGCCGGTCAGGTCATAGCAATACTCGCCCCAGGTGGAAACAGCCGCCTGGTTGCCGACGACGAACAGGGTGGGGGGATTGCTCTTGTCCATCTCTGCGGTCAGAGTCTCGTTGTAGGTGCCGGAAGCGGCGGTAAGGATCTCGACCGGAACGCCGGTTTCCTCGGTGTACATCGCGGCGAGCTTCTTCAGAGCCTCGTCAGACTCGGGCTTGAAGTTCAGCCAGAAAACGGAACCGGTTTTGGTTTCCGGGGCGGGGTTATTATTGTTACAGCCTGCAAACAGGGTAACGACCATAACCAGCGCCAGCAGAATCGCTAAAGTCTTTTTCATGATTTCTCCTCCTAATAAAATGTTCTTTTTCTCCAAGGGCTGGAATCGTTTCCAGCCCTTGCAGATTCATTATACAGCCTATCGTCGGATAATTCAATTGAAATCTGTCGCAATTTCATAAATTCAGTAATTGTGCCACAAAATTTTTCGTCAAATTGAGCAGTTTTTCTGACGGCTGGGGGAAACTGGACTTAGTATAAGCCATAATTTGTACTTTATTCTTTTGCCGGCGCAGGTTGTTTCAGCCGCACTATGGGCAAAACAGCGATTGACAAAGCCCGAATGGGCCTTTTATAATGAGGCCAAAATACGCCGCAGAAGTAGAGCTATGAAGCGGCGCACTGATGTGACTGCAGGAGCTGACCGCCGCCGTCGAACGAGCCGGCGCTCCGGTGACAAGCACCGAATAATATGATAGAATAGAACCATCGCGGGGATCCGGGCGAGGGCGGCCCCGCAGGGGCCCGAGGCGCAGCCTCGGGGGACGGGCGCAGCCCGTCACGGCGCGAAGCGCCGCCCTGCGGGGCCGTCTCCCTACCCGCTGTGAAAGGAGCTTGGCAATGAATTTTCAAACTATAACAGGCTATACCCTCGGCAGTATGGGGGCCATTGCCGTCGGCGGCGTGCTGGCCTGCATTGGCGTGGCCCGCGGTCCCAAGTGGCTGGCTTATGCCGGCGTTGCGCTGGCAGCGCTGGGGGTGCTCGTTTTTATCATCGCCTTTATCAGGGCGTGGCGCGCCCTCAGACGGGAGCAAAAAAGGAAGGGAGGCCCGGAGCGATGAGCCTGTTTCGTGGATCGGGCCGGCTGGAGCAGCGGCTGGCTAAAAATGAGGACCCCCTGCGGCAGAAAAAGCTGTGGGTAAAGTCCTTCTACTGTGCCGCGGTGCTGGCGGCGCTGGGGCTGTTTTTCCTGTTGGCCATGGGCAGCGAATTTACGGTCTTTGGTTGTGTGCTGCTGGCCTGTGCCGCCTTTGTGGCGGTGGACGGTCTGGTGACCAAAAACCGCAAATGAGGAGGTCTGGCACCGTGCGGCAAAAAAGTACCGCCATTTTGGCGGCGCTGGGCGCCGCCCTGCTGTATGCGGTCAGCATTCCGCTTTCGCCCTTTCTGCTGCGGCAGACGGGACCGGTGATGCTGGCGGCGCTGCTGTATCTGGGGGCAGGAGTTGGAATGACGCTGCTCTCGCTGATCTGCCCCGTCCCGCGGAAGGACCGGCTGACCCGCCGGCAGCTTCCCTTTACGCTGGGGATGATCCTGCTGGATATCGCCGCCCCCATTTTGCTGATGCTGGGGCTTGCCCGCGCGCCTGCCGCCCATGTATCGCTGCTCAATAACTTTGAGATTGTAGCCACTTCGCTGTTTGCCCTGCTGCTGTTCCGCGAGCGGATCTCCCGGCGGGTTTGGTGTGCTATTTTTCTGATCACCGCCGCCAGCATGCTGCTTTCCTTCGAGGGGGCGCAAAGCCTGCGCTTTTCTCCCGGTTCGCTGCTGGTACTGGGCGCCTGCCTTTGCTGGGGGCTGGAAAACAACTGCACCCGCGCCCTTTCCCAAAAAAGCGCCGTGCAGATCGTACAGGTCAAGGGGCTCTTTTCGGGGCTGGGCTCGCTGCTTGTGGCGCGGCTTGCGGGGGAGTCCCTGCCGGACTGGCGCAGCCTGTTTGCCGCCATGCTGCTGGGATTTGTGTGCTACGGGCTCAGCATCTTTTTGTACGTCCGCGCGCAAAGCGTGCTGGGCGCGGCCCGTACCAGCGCCTTTTACTCGGCCAATCCCTTTTTAGCCGCGGCGCTCAGCCTGCTGCTGCTGCGCCAGCCCCTTGCCGATGCCTACCCTTATGCGCTGGCTTTGATGCTGCTGGGGCTATATCTCACCGTGCGGGAAACGCTTTCGGAGCTGCCGGAACATAAAGTCGGCTGAGAGTCCTTTGATGGGGTCTCAGCCGTTTTTCTTTTGGGATGGAATACCATCCGCCTGACTTTGTTATTGGAAGGAGAAAAAACCTTGACAAATAAATTAGAATAATTATAATATACTTAGAAAAATTCCAATAATGATACACGAGAAAGGATTGAACATGACAAAATATGAAAGTGAGATATTTGCCATCGTAAACACCTCCCGTGAACATCTGACTGCCGAACAGATCTTCTGGCGGCTGCGGCAGAAGCACCCGAAGGTGGTGCTGGCGACGGTATACAACAACCTGAACAAGTTGCAGAAGGAGGAGCTGATCCGCAGAGTTTCCACCGAAGGAATGCCGGACCGTTACGACCGGGTGGAAAAGCACAACCATCTGGTGTGCAGGTGCTGCGGAAAGCTGACGGATATCAGCCTGAAGGGGCTGTCCGCGCCGCTGCGGGAGCAGCTGGGCGATGACTTTTTGTACTACGACCTCAAGGTTTATTACATTTGTCCGGAATGCCGGGCAAAGCAGGAGGCATCTGAACCGACCGGAAAGGTGTGACAAACATCTTATCAGGATAAAAAGCTGACATTCATTTTATTTACAAGGAGGAACAAACCATGGCAAAGTGGAAATGCAAAGTATGCGGTTATGTTTATGAAGGAGAGGAGCTCCCGGCGGATTATGTCTGCCCGCTCTGCAAGCAGCCCGCGTCGGCCTTTGAAAAGATGGAAGAGCCCAAGCATAAATATGCCGGCACCCAGACCGAAAAGAATCTGGAAGCGGCATTTGCGGGGGAATCTCAGGCCAGAAATAAATACACTTATTTTGCCTCCGTCGCCAAAAAGGAAGGCTATGAGCAGATCTCTGCTTTGTTCCTGAAGACCGCGGAAAACGAAAAAGAGCATGCGAAGATGTGGTTCAAGGAGCTGAAGGGGATCGGCGATACCAAGGAGAACCTGGCTGCCGCCGCGGCCGGCGAAAACTACGAATGGACCGATATGTACGACGGATTTGCCAAGACCGCCGAGGAAGAGGGCTTCCCGGAGCTGGCGGAAAAATTCCGTCTGGTCGCGGAGGTGGAAAGACACCACGAAGAAAGATACCGCGCACTGCTGAAGAACGTGGAGACCGCCGCGGTATTTGAAAAGAGCGAGGTAAAGGTGTGGGAGTGCCGCAACTGCGGGCATATTGTAGTAGGCACCAAGGCGCCGGAAGTCTGCCCCACCTGCAACCATCCGCAGAGCTACTTTGAAGTACACGCGGAAAATTACTAAGCCGCAAAAGATGGCGCCCCGGCTGCCGTAGAGAGATAAAACCCGGGCATAATAAACAAAACAGGAGGTATAGCGGAATGTTAAAAGGCAAGACCGCGATCGTAACCGGCGGAACCCGCGGGATCGGTTTCGCCATCGTCAAAAAATATCTGGAAAACGGTGCCAATGTGGTGCTGGCAGGTTCCCGACAGGAATCGGTGGAAAAGGCCCTGAAACAGCTTTCGGCGTACGAGGGGCGCATTATGGGTATCTGGCCCGACCTGTGCGACCCCGAGGCCGTAGCCAGGGACTTCGCCGCGGTGAAGGAGCGCTTCGGCCGCGTCGATATCCTGGCCAACAACGCGGGCGTTTCCTCCCGAACCAGTCTTTATGAGTATACGCTGGAGGAATTCAGCAAGATCATGGAGATCAACGTAAAAGCCGTGTTTGTGTGCTCGCAGGCGGCCGCCCGGATCATGAAGGAGCAGGGCGGCGGTGTGATCATCAACACCAGCTCGATGGTGGGCGAATACGGCCAGCCCTCCGGCTGCGGCTACCCCGCCAGCAAGTTTGCGGTAAACGGGCTGACCAAATCGCTGGCACGGGAGCTGGCGAAGGACCAGATCCGCGTCAACGCGGTGGCGCCGGGCGTCACCAGAACCGATATGGTAGCCGCGCTGCCCCAGGAAATGGTGGACCGCATCTCGGCCGGTATTCCGCTGGGCAGAATGGGCGAGCCGCTGGATATCGCCAACGCCTACCTGTACTTGGCCAGCGATCTGGCCAGCTATGTTACGGGCATCACCCTGCGCGTGGACGGCGCGGCCATGACTTGATAGGAGTGTGCATAAAATGAATCAGAAAGCGATGTACCACCTGACATACGGCCTGTTTGTCCTGACCGCCGCCCTGGACGGCAAGGATAACGGCTGTATCATCAATACGGCGGGGCAGGTGACCTCCAGTCCCAACAGGATCAGCATTGCGGTGAACAAGGCCAATTTGACCCACGATATGATCCTGCAGAGCGGCAAGTTCAATCTTTCCATCCTCAGCGAGCAGGCGAACTTTGAGCTGTTTAAGCATTTCGGCTTCCAGTCCGGCAAGACGGCGGATAAGTTTGCGGGCTATACCGCCTGCCGACGCAGCGAAAACGGCCTTTGCTATATCACCGAAGGCACCAACGCCTACATCAGTGCCGCGGTGGAGCAGACCATCGACCTGGGCAGTCACACCATGTTTATCGCGGCGGTGGAGGATATGGAGGTTTTGTCCGACGTCCCCTCGGCGACTTACGCCTATTACCAGTCCAGCATCAAGCCCAAGCCGGAAGCTAAGGCCCCGCAGGGCAAAACGGTATGGCGCTGCAAGGTGTGCGGATACATCTACGAGGGAGAGGAACTCCCCGCCGACTATATCTGCCCGCTCTGCAAGCACCCGGCCTCCGACTTTGAAAAAGTGACGATATAACCCTATCGCAGGTGCCCGGCTGAGACCTCTCAGACGGGCGCCTTTTTGTGTTTGCGCAGCGGCGCTGCCGCCCCCTGCGGAAAGGGGACCCTTGTCCTTCGCCGAAACAGGGCTGCCGTGCCGCCAAAAACGCCGAAAGCCCCGAACGGATCGGGGCTTTCGGCGTTGCTGCTGGTGTCCGCGAGGTGACTTGAACACCCGGCCTACCGCTTAGGAGGCGGTCGCTCTATCCAACTGAGCTACGCAGACATAGGGGCTTTTCGGCCGCACGGCGGCATTTGCACAATCCTCATTCTACTCTGCGGAGGATTTTTTGTCAACGCAAAAAAGTTTGGGCGGGGGACTTCCCACCGGCGGCGGAAAGTGATATAATCAACTCATATTTGTGCCTTTGGCACCGGGCGGCTGCGGCCCCTGTCCCATTTTAGCGCCCGCGGGCGCGGTAAGGAAGTAAACCGAATATGATAAAACGAGAAAAATCCTGCGGCGTGCTGGTGCTCCGCCGGCAGGAGGAGGAACTGTATGTGGTGCTGCTGCGCCACCGGTTCGGCGGCCACTGGTCCTTCCCCAAGGGCCATGTGGAGGCCGGAGAAAGCGAGCGGCAGACCGCCCTGCGAGAAGTCCGGGAGGAGACCGGCCTTTCCGGCATCAAGCTGCTGGACGGGTTCCGGGAGAGTGTGGAGTATTCCCCCAAGCCCGGCGTCAAAAAGCAGGTCGTATACTTTTTGGGGACCACCCAGCAGGAAAAGCTGGTCCGCCAGGAGGAGGAGATCAGCGAGATCATGTGGGCGCCGCTTTCCCGCGCGGCCGATCTGGTCTCCTTTGCCAACGATAAGCGGCTGATCCGTCACGCGCAGCGCCGCATGGGACTGCTGCCCGCCGAGCCGGCGCAAGCGGCCGAACCCGCCGGGGAAGAAAAAAACCCGTGACCCTTCCTACGGCCTTTTCCCCCGCCCCGGCAAAACCGACGGCTTAGAAGGAAATGAATATTCACACAAAAGCCTCTGCCGGCCGGCGGGGGCTTTTTGCGCGCCTTCGACAGACGGCAGCAGACGGCTGCAGGCACGGCGCCTACGGTTCTTGTGCCTCACCCAAAAGCCGCCCTTCTCCGACGGCTGATTGCGGCAAAATGCGGCCCCGCCCCGGCAGTATGATAGCCTTGAAACGCTATCACATCCAAAGGAAGTGCAAAAGATGAATCATCCGACGGAACTTACCGGGCTTTCGCTGCCCCGGCGGCTGCTGAACGCCCTGCAGAACGATGACCGCCTGCTGGCGGGCGGCGCGGCCTTTTTGGGCGGAATGCTTTCCGCCATGGGGCGCATCACGGGGGAGGAGGCCCCCTTCGGCGTGGCCTTTGCCGCGGCGGCGCCGGGAGGCATGGCCCTGCCGGCGCTGCTGGGGGCGGCGTTGGGTTATCTGATCATCTCGCCCTTTCCCGCCGCCTGGCAGTACCCGCTGGCGGCGCTGCTGGCCGTGGGTCTGCGGCGGCTGCTGGCCGCTGTGAGCCGCAAGGCCCGCCCGTGGCAGGCAACCGTCGCCGTGCTGGCCGCGCTGCTGGCAGCGGTCATTTTGCCGGGATTTTACCGCCGGCCGCTGGTCTACGATGTGCTGCTGTGGGCCGTCTCGCTGCTGATGGCGGGGGCAGCCGCCGTATTTCTGCAAAGGGGGCTTTCCCTGCTGGCGCCGGGCCGGTGCGCCATGCGGGAAAACACCCTGACTGCTTCGCTGGCGCTGACCGCCGCCCTGTGCCTGATGGGCCTGTGCAGCGTGACCGCCTCGGGCGTTTCGCTGGGACGCATTGCAGCCTCGGTGCTGCTGCTGGTCGCGGCGGCGGGGGCCGGCAGCCGAGCCGGCGCACTGGTGGGGGTGATCTGCGGCATGGTGGTGGGTTTTTCCACCGGAGAATTTACCCTTTCCATTACCTGCTTTGCGGTGGGGGGACTGCTGTGCGGGCTGTTCGCTCCGCTGGGCAGACTGGGCAGCGTGCTGGCGCTGGCCATCAGCTACGGCTTTTTTGCCATGCTGGCCTCCCGCAGCGTCACCGGCTTTTTGGAGGTCCTGCTGGCCGCGGGAATCTTCTGGCTGCTGCCGGCTTCGGTGCCCCGACGGGTGGGGCAGCTGCTTGCCCCCGGCCGGGAGCAGAAGATCGCCCCGCTGGTGCTTTCCGACCGGCTGCAGGAGGCCGCGCAGGCGCTGCGGGAGGTCTCCTCGACCACGCGGGAGGTGGCCCGGCAGCTGCAGAAAAGTGCGGTCGAAAATCCGGAAATGCTGTTTGACCGGGTGGCGCAGCGGCACTGCCGGGGCTGTCTGTACCAGACGACCTGCTGGCAGAAAAACTACGGGGATACCGTGGAGGCCTTCGGCAAGGGGCTGGCACAGTACCGGCAGCAGAATCATATCTCGCCGGAGGCGCTGGTGGGGGTGACGGACCGCTGCCCCAGCCGGGACAAGCTGGCCGCCGCGCTGGAGCGGGAATACACCGGTTATCTTTCCCGGGAGGAGCAGCGCCGGCACGCCGCCAGAGTGCGGGATATCGTCACTGACCAGTTTGACGGGCTGGCGGGGGCGCTGACCGGCCTTTCGGAACGCGCCTTCGGCATCACACCCTGTGGGGAGGGGCTGAGTCAGCGCATTACCGAGGGGCTGCTGGCCGCCGAAAAGGAGCTGCGGGAGGTGCTGTGCTGGACCACCGCGGCGGGCCGGCTGACGGTACGCCTGACGCTGCCGGCGGCGCTGCTGCAAAGGGCGGATCCCGAACGGCTGGGGCAGGTCATCGCGGCGGAGACCGGCCTGGCAATGGATGCCCCGACCCGGCAGCAGCAGGGCGGCGCGCTGCTGCTGACCTACCGGGAAAAGCCGCGGTTTACGCTGCGGCAGGGGCGCTGCCAGCTGCCCGCGGGGCAGAATACCGTCTGCGGGGATACCCTGCGGCTGGTACAGACCGGGGAGGGCGTGGGGGCGCTTATCCTTTCCGACGGGATGGGGACAGGCCCTGCCGCCGCTTTGGACAGCGCCATGCTGTGCAACCTGGTGGGACGCCTGCTGGAAGCGGGGATCCCCTGCGGCAGCGCGCTGCGGCTGGTCAACAGCGCCCTGATGGTCAAGGACGGGCGGGAAACGCTGGCCACGCTGGATACCGCCGCCGTCGACTGCTATACCGGCACCGCGAGCTTTTATAAGGCCGGGGCGGCGCCCACCTTCCTGCGGCAGCAGGGGCGCGCGCTGCGGCTGGAGGCGGTCAGCCTGCCGGCCGGCATCCTGGACGGGGTGGAGGCCGCCGAGCGCCGGCTGACGCTGGCGGAGGGAGACCTGATCCTGATGGTAAGCGACGGCGTACCGACCGAGGAGCCCTGGGTGGAGGAGATGCTGACCCAATGGCAGGGCGGGGAGCCGGAGGAGCTGTGCCGCCGCATTGCCGAAGCGGCCCGTCTGCGCTGCCGCGAGGCATATACCGATGACATCACGGCAGCGGCGCTGCTTCTGGAGCGCGCCTGACCCGGTATGATAATTAAACGAAAAGGAGCCGTCCTGCCCAAAGCGGGACGGCTCCTTCGGCGTTTGCCGGGCGGTCAGCCCAGCAGATTGCGGCACATACTGTCGGCAACATAGTTTACCGCATCACCCACGCGGCTGGCGGTGCGGCGGATGGCCCGTCTGCGCTGTGCGGCGGTGGTGTGGTTCATAACATAGGCGACAGTGCCTGCGGCGGCCGCTGCCATGGCGACTCCCGCCACGGTGGCCGGTACTTTGCTTGCGGAGTGCATCTTTCATAACTCCTTCCGGCAGACCTCTTTCTCTCTTTTCGTCTGCAGAGTTATTTTGCGTTGCCGCATATGGCATTAACCGCTGTAATGTTTGGAAAACGGTTCTACCTTTTGCACATCTACAGGGGCATAGGAACGAAGATTTTTCGTCTATTTTTACGAATCGGTGAATTATGCCGGCCGGAGCCCCTCTGTTTTTCCGTTGTTTTGTTGCCAAACGGCGCCGAATGGGCTATTATCATATTGTATTTTGCCCAAAAGAGCCGAAAAATTTTTTGGCCGTGGCCGCTTTGCTTTTTGCGCGGCGGCGGAATATCCTGTAACTACCCAAAAGGAGATCTTCCATGAATCGATCCGACCGTCCTGCCCGCTGCGCCGCCGTCCACGACCTTTCCGGCCTGGGGCGCTGCTCCCTGACCGTTATTCTGCCGGCCATGTCCGTCATGGGGGTGCAGGTCTGCCCCCTGCCCACCGCTATCCTTTCCGCCCATACGGGGGGGTTTGGCAGCGTGGCCCGGCGGGATCTGACCGACTACCTGGCCGAAGCGCTGGCGCATTACCGCACGCTGGGTCTGCCGATGGAGTGTGTCTACACCGGCTACCTGGGCTCGGCAGAGCAGGTGGCGCTGTGCCAGGCGATGTTTGATGAATGGCCCGACGCCATGAAGGTGGTGGACCCGGTGATGGGCGATCACGGCAAGCTGTACCACGGCTTTACGCCGGAGCTGGTACAGGGAATCCGCTGCCTGGCGACCCACGCCGATGTGATCACCCCCAACCTGACCGAAGCCGCCCTGCTGTTGGGCGAGGAGCCGAATACCGCGCCGCTTTCGCTGGGGCAGGCGCGCAGTCTGCTGGCCCGGCTTTCCGGACTGGGGCCGGAGGTGGTCGTCGTCACCGGGGTGGCGCTGACCACCGGAGAGTACGCCAACCTGTGCTATGATAAGGAGCGGGGCGGCTACTGGCAATCGGTCAGCGAGTACCTGCCGATACGCTATCCCGGGACCGGCGACCTGTTCGCTGCCGTGCTGACAGCCGGACTGATGCAGGGGGACAGCCCCGCCATGGCAATGGATCGGGCGACCCGATATGTGGAGATCACCGTAAAAACGACCTTCGGCTACGGCGCCGATCCCCGCGAGGGGGTCATGCTGGAGCGGACGCTGGGCTGGCTGACCCAAAAGGAGCTGCCCCGCGGCTACCGCACGCTGTAACGGCCGGAGGATCTCCCACCGAGAGGAAGCGAATCTGTTTTATGAAGAAAAACCGTTTTACCCTGTACCGTATCGTTATTATCGGCCTGATGGCCGCGATGGTGTTTGTCTGCACCATGTTTTTGGGCATCCGGATTCCCACCCCCACCGGCACCACCCAGCTGAAGACTGCGAACGCCATCTGCCTGCTGACCGGCCTGCTGTTCGGTGGCTGGACCGGCGGACTGGCTGCCGGCATCGGCTCGGCGCTGTTTGACCTGACCTACCCGGAGTGGGCCGCCGGCGCGTGGCTGACCTTCCTTTTCTTTTTCGCGATGGGCGCCATCTGCGGCGGCATTGCCCACGCAGGCGGCAAGGCGGGCCAAAGCCGGCCCCGCAACTGGCTGGCGACCATCTGCGGCGCCGGCGCCTACTGGCTGCTTTACGTCGGTAAAAGCATTGTGGTGCTGATGATGAGCGGCAGCGTCTTTTCGGCCGCCGTCATCGCCACGGTGCCCAAGATGATCACTAGCGGCATCAATGCGGTGTTCGCGGTGGTGGTTGCCAACCTGCTGGCGGCGCTGCTGCGGCCCAAGCTGGAATCCGCCGGCGTTTTTCAGGCGCTACGCAAGCAATGATCCTCCCGTTCCAACCGCATCTTTATGCGCCGTCCCCGGCCTTTTTCCGGGGGCGGCGTTCTTTTTGCCCCCGGGATGGCGGCAATTTATACAGAGAAATCCCCATACTATCGCAAAAATGCAATGATATTCAATAAATATTTAATTTTGCGAATAAATATTCATAAAAACGCTTGACATAGCGAATATTTATCGATAAAATATGCAATATCAACGAGAGCAAATCTCCCGGCGAAAGACAAACAACAAACGGCTCCCGCACGGGAGAACGGAACAAAAGAAAGGATGACACTGTTATGAAAAAGATGATCGCCCTGCTGCTGGCGCTGGTTCTGGCACTTTCCCTGGCTGCCTGCGGCAACAATCCCGCCAATACCGATGAACCCCAGAACACCCCGGTCAACGCGCTGGAAAAGATTAAGGCCGACGGCGTGCTGTCGGTAGCCCTCAGCCCCGACTTTTCCCCGATGGAATTCGTGGATTCCTCCAAGACCGGACAGGAACAGTTTGTCGGCTTTGATGTGATGCTGGCCCAGTATATCGCCGAATCCCTCGGCGTGGAACTTGTGATCGAGCCGATGAGCTTTGACGCCTGCCAGTCCGCCGTATACACCGCTTCGGTACCCATGTCCATTTCCGGCTATTCCTGGACCGAGGAGAGAGCGGAAAATTACGAGCTTTCCGATTACTACTATGCCGGCGAAAACGAAACCGAGCAGGTCCTGCTGATCCGCGCCGCCGATGCCGCCAAGTACACCAAGGCGGAGGACTTCAACGGCCTGGATGTCGGCGCGCAGAACGCTTCGCTGCAGATGCAGCTGGTGACCGAGCAGCTTGCCGACGCCCACCCCATTGCCATCGGGGATATCACCGTGGGCGTCATGGAGCTGAAGAGCGGCAATATCGAAGCGCTGGCGGTTGCCAAGGGTAATGCCGATATGATCATCGACGCCAACCCCGATCTGATGATCTGCGAGTTCCAGTTCGAGGTCAAGGCCGAGTATGAAGCCAATGTGATCCTGATCACCAAGGGCGAGACCGAGCTGCTGGAGGCTGTAAATGCCGCCCCGGCCAAGGCCTATGCCGAAGGCATGTACGGCCCCTGGTACGAGGCTGCCGTGGAGCTGGGCAAATCGGAGAACGCCACCGAGCTGACCCTGGAGTAAACCGAACGAACACACCGATGCGGCCGGGCCCCACGCGGGCCCGGCGGCTGCGCAAAAGGGAGAGTATGACATGACCTTTATCAACTTTGAAAAAATGGCCGCCCTGTTCCTCAAGTACTGGGATAAGTACCTCATCGACGGCGTGGGCTACACGCTGGCGCTGTCGGCGATCACCGTGGCGGGCGGCGTGGTGTTTGCTTCGCTGCTGGCGCTGATGAAGATGTCCCGCATCGCCCCGCTGCGCTGGATCTCCTCCGCCTACATCGAGATTATCCGCGGCACCCCCATGCTGCTGCAGTTTTACTTTTTCTACTTTGGGCTGCCCATGCTGATCCCCGCGCTGAACAAGCAGAAATTTGTGTGTATCGCCATCGCCCTTATCTGCAACAGCGCCGCCTATGTCTCGGAGGTCATCCGCTCCGGCATCCAGGCGGTGGATCCCGGTCAGCGGGAAGCGGCCCTCAGTCTGGGCTTTAGTTCCGGCGGCGCCATGTGGTATGTCATCATGCCGCAGGCCATCAAAAATATCCTGCCCGCGCTGGGCAACGAATTTATCATGATCATCAAGGATACCTCGCTGGCCTCCACCTTCTTCATCGGGGATCTGATGACCCAGTACCTGCTCATCAAGGGCGCCACCTATCTGCCCATCGAACCACTGGTCATCGCGGGCGTCATCTACTTTATTATGACCTTTGCCCTCAGCAAGCTGTTCGGGCGCGTTGAGCGCCGGATGAAGCGCAGCGACCGCCAAAGCGAAACAGTGCGGCAGCGCAAATTAAAGCGGGAAGGAGCCGTGGCTTAAATGGCGCAGAAGATCATCGAGGTAAAAGACCTGAAAAAATACTACAACGGCGGCGCAGTCCGCGCGCTGGATGGCGTAACGGTGGATATCTGCAAAGGAGAAGTAATCGCCGTGATCGGACCCTCCGGCGGCGGCAAAAGCACCTTCCTGCGCAGTCTGAACCTGCTGGAGACTCCCACCTCCGGCACCATCCTGGTGGATGGGGTGGAGATCACCGGCAAAAAGGTGGATCTGCCCCGCCACCGGCAGAAGATGGGGATGGTGTTCCAGCACTTTAATCTGTTTCCCCACAAGTCGGTGCTGGAGAACCTGACCATGGCGCCCATCCACATCAAGGGGATGGAAAAAGAGCAGGCCGAGCAAAAGGCAATGGAGCTTCTGAGTCGGGTGGGACTCGCGGACCGTGCAGGAGCCTATCCGGCCCAGCTTTCCGGCGGGCAGAAGCAGCGGGTCGCCATTGTGCGGGCGCTGGCCATGGAACCGGAGGTCATGCTGTTCGATGAGCCGACCAGCGCGCTGGACCCCGAAATGGTGGGGGAGGTGCTGGAGGTCATGCGGGAGCTGGCGCACGAGGGGATGACGATGGTGATCGTCACCCACGAGATGGCCTTCGCGCGGGAGGTAAGCAGCCGGGTACTGTTTATGGAAGAGGGCAAGCTGGGCGAGGAGGGAACGCCGGAAACGGTGTTCAGCCATCCGCAAAGCCCCAGGCTGCAAAGCTTTTTGAAGAAGATGCTGTAAGGAGGCCGGAGGGTGAACGGGCAAAAGCAGGCGGCGCTGGCCGCCATAGAAGAAAAAAAGCAGCTGGTCGCCGGCGTGGCGGATCAAATATGGGAGTATGCCGAGCTATCGTTGCAGGAGGTCCAGTCGGCGGCGCTGTATGTCCGGGTGCTGCGGCAGGAGGGCTTTGCCGTTGAGGAGGGGATCTGCGGGATCCCCACCGCCTTTTCCGCCTCCTTTGGGACGGGACGGCCGGTCATCGGCATTCTGGCGGAATACGACGCCCTCTCCGGACTGTCGCAGCAGGGCGGCTGCCCTGTCCGTCGGGAACTGACCCCCGGCGGTACCGGCCACGGCTGCGGACATCATCTGCTGGGGGCGGGGGCGCTGGCCGCCGCGTTGGGCGTCAAGCATTATCTGCAGCAGACCGGGCACCCCGGTACGGTGGTGCTGTACGGCTGCCCCGGCGAGGAGGGCGGCGCGGCCAAGGCCTTTATGGCGCGGGAAAAGCTGTGGTACGGCCTGGATGCGGCGCTGACCTGGCACCCGGATGACTGCAACGAGGTGGCCACCGGCTCCAGCAACGCCTGTATTCAGGTGCAGTATACCTTCCACGGGGTGGCGGCCCACGCCGCCGGCGACCCCGAAAAAGGCCGCAGCGCGCTGGACGCCGTTTCGTTGATGAATCTCGGCGTGCAGTTCCTGCGGGAGCACATGGAGCCGCAGGCCCGCATCCACTATGCCGTGACCGACACCGGCGGCTGCAGCCCCAATGTAGTGCAGGCCAGGGCCTCGGTGCTGTATATGGTGCGCTCCGACAGGGTCAAAAAGGCGCTGGAGCTGCAGGCCCGTGTGGATAAGATTGCCGAAGGTGCGGCCCTGATGACCGAAACGAGCTGCCGGCGCAAATTTATCGACGGCCTGGCGGAGACGATCCCCAACCACGCGTTGGAGGCGCTGCTGTACCGGAATTTCAGCGAGGTAGGCGTTCCCGTCTATACCGGGGAGGAACAGGCCTTTGCCGCAGCCCTGGCCGCCACCTATGAGGCCGAAGGATATCTGCCCGGGGTGGGCCGGCAGGATGCCGGCTACGCCGCAGCCGTCAAAGCGATGAAGCCGGCCGGGGCGATGAACGATGTATTGCTGCCGCTGTATCAGGGCGAGGCGTTTTCGCCCGGTTCCACCGATGTGGGAGACGTCAGCTGGCAATGCCCCACGGCGCAGCTTCACGTGGCGGCCTGGCCCAATGGCTGCCCCGGCCACAGCTGGCAGAACGTTTCCTGCGGCAAGACCTCCATCGGGCACAAGGCGGCGCTGTGCGCCGGCAAGGTGCTGTGCGCGGCGGCCGTCGACCTGCTGGAACAGCCCGAGCTGCTGCAGGCCGCCCACCGCGAACATGAGGAGAGGACGGCAGACGGCTATACCTTCCCCATTCCGCCTGATGCCGTTCCCACCATTCCGGACTGACCGCAACATAAATAATCACGCCGCTCCTGTCCCGGCCGGACAAGGGGCGGCGTGTGTTTTTCGGAGGGCGGTTTCTCAGCACCGGAGCCCCCATTTTATTCTCCGCATTGCCGTTGTCCGCGGAAAAAGGCGGAAAGCAGCGCGGAACATTCCTCTGCCAGGACGCCGGAGGTCAAACGGGGGGCAGCGCCCAGGTCCAGGTGGGCCAGATTCAGGCGCGAACCAAGGCAGCCGTATTGTTCATCGGCGGCGCCGTACACCACCCGGCCCAGTCTGGCGTTGAGGATAACGCCGCTGCACATGGGGCAGGGCTCCAGCGTGACGTACAGGGTACAGTCCTCCAGCCGCCAGTCCCCCCGCGCCCGGCAGGCCTGCTCGATGGCCCGCACCTCAGCGTGCCCCAGCGGGGAATGGGTGGCCTCTCGGTCGTTATGGGCGGCAGCCAGCACGGTATCGCCGCACACCACCACCGCCCCCACCGGAATTTCCCCGGCTGCGGCGGCTTTTTCGGCTTCGGCCAGGGCCAGCCGCATATAGTGCTCTTGGTTCATGGGGGAATACTCCTTTCGGGTCGTGGTAGGGGAGGGAAGGCTCCGGCCCCGCAGAGCGGCGATCCTGCGGATCGCCGGGGCGGACGCAGACCGCCCGCACGCGCCGCAGGCGTGTGCCCTGCGGGGCCGGGCCGGGATTCTGCACAAACCTTATGCAGCCGGGAAAAACAGCGCGTTGCTCAGCAGCAGCACAAGGGAAAGCGCCAGCGGCACGGTAAACAGCTGCCGGGGACGGCCTCCCTTGGAAAGTGCCGGCTGCGGCCGGCGGCGGAGGAAAAGCAGTGAAACAGCGCCCAGCAGCAGGAGCGCCAGCAGCAGACCGGTGGTAACGGGGCCGGGGTGATATGCGGTCAGATAGGCAACCAGATTGTTGCACAGGTGGAGCAGGATCGCCCAGCGAAGCGTCCCGGTCTGCAGGGTGACGACGCCCAACAGCAGTCCGGCGGCACAGGCCGGGATCCACTGGGACAGCGAGCCGTGCGCGGCCATGAACAGCAGCGCCGAGCAAAGGAGGGCGGCGCGGTCTCCGGCAGGGCGAAGCCCCTGCAGCACCGCCCCGCGGAACAGCAGTTCCTCCAGCAAGGCCGGGACGACCACGCGGGAAAGAAAACAAAGCACCGTTTCCATCGGGGCGCCGCCGGCAGAGGGATAAGGTGCGGGAACGCCGGATCCGGTCAGCAGGCGATGGAGGAGCTGGCCCAGCAGGTTGGCTGCCAGCAGAAGGAAAAGCCCGGCGGGCAGCAGCCACGGGGTACCGTTTCGCCCCCGCTGCAGCGGGCAAAGCACCGCGGCAGGGCGGCGCAGCAGCGCCAGGGTCAACCACAGCGGCAGCGCCAGCATGGCCGCCTGGAGAATCAGTCCCAGGGCGGCCGCCGCCGTCGGCGGCAGGCAGGGCAGATATTCCCGCTCCAGCCAGGCGGTCAGCCGCATGGCGGCCCACAGCGCCAGCATCCCGCCGCCGCAGGCGGCGCTGCCAAAGCGGACTTCGGTATTTTGCCGCGGCATGGCATGGCTCCTTTCCCGTTGATGGCATAAGCGGCAGAGCTTCGGCCCGCAGGGCCGGCCGCCGCAGGCGGCCGCTGCACGCGCAGCGTGCAGGCCCCGGCCCCGCCGGGGCGCCCTGCGGGCCGTCCCGGTTACGGCTCTTACTGCCGTGGGCGGGGCAAAAGCCGGGCCCGCCCCCGCAAAAGAGGACGGGCAAAAAACAATCGGTTTAGACATTAAAGCGGAACAGCACCACATCGCCGTCCTGCATGATATAGTCCTTGCCCTCGCTGCGGATCAGTCCCTTTTCCTTGGCGGCCTGCAGCGAACCGCACTCCACCAGCGTCTCAAAGGGGACGACCTCCGCTCGGATAAAACCGCGCTCAAAATCGCTGTGGATCTTGCCGGCGGCCTGCGGTGCTTTGGTACCGCGGGTGATGGTCCAGGCGCGCACCTCCGGCTTGCCGGCAGTCAGGTAGCTGATCAGCCCCAGCAGGTCGTAGCCGGCGGTGACCAGCCGGTCCAGGCCGGACTGGTGCAGCCCCAGTTCCTCCAGGAACATCTGCCGGTCCTCCGGCTCCATCTGGGAAAGCTCTTCCTCCAGTTTGCCGCAGATGGGGACGACGCGGCTGCCTTCGGCCCCGGCGATCTCCACCACCTGCCGGTAGAGGGGATTATCGTTCAGGTCACCGGCAAAATCCGCTTCGCTGAGATTTGCCGCGTAGATGACCGGCTTGTTGGAAAGCAGGGGGCAGTCGGCAATCAGCTCTTTTTCTTCCTCGCTGCATTCAAAGCTGCGGGCGGATTTTCCCTCGCCCAGCCAGGCGTTCAGACGCTCGAAGAGGGCGGCCTCCGCCAGCGGCTTTTTATCGCCGCCCTTGGCCGCCTTTTTGCAGCGGTCGATCCGACGCTCCACCAGGTCGATATCGGAAAGCACCAGCTCCAGGTTGATGGTCTCGATATCCCGCGCCGGGCCGATATCCCCGCTGACATGGATGATCTCACCGTCCCGGAAGCAGCGGACGACGTGGACGATGGCATCCACCTCCCGGATGTGGGAAAGGAATTTGTTGCCCAGACCCTCGCCCTGGGAAGCGCCCTTTACCAGCCCGGCGATATCCACAAACTCAATCACGGCGGGCGTGACCTTATCGGGGTGGTACATTTCGCACAGCTTGTCCAGACGGGGGTCCGGCACCGGGACGACGCCGACGTTGGGCTCGATGGTGCAGAAGGGATAGTTGGCCGCGCCGGCCGCACCGCCGGTCAGGGCGTTAAAAATGGTGCTCTTGCCGACGTTGGGCAGACCCACGATACCGAGTTTCATAATGCTGTTCTTCCTTTCTGTGGCAGTTGCTGTTCTTCATTATAGAGGTTTTGGGGAGGATTGGCAAGGGGGAGCCGCGGCCCATTTGCGGACAAAACGCAAAAAGAAAAACGCCGCCCCGGGCAAAGGGGCAGCGTAAGGTCTTTCGGCAAGGGGCTCAGCCCAGCTTGGCCAGGGCGGCGCGGATGCGGGAAAGGGTTTCCTCCCGGCCCAGCACCACGGCCAGCTCGATGCCGCCGCCGGGGGTGAACTGCTTGCCGGAAACGGCCACCCGCAGGGGGTACAGCAGCCAGCCGTTCTTGACGCCCAGCTTTTCAATTTCAGCAAATAGCGCCTCGTGGATAGCGGTCTGGTTCCACTCGGGCAGATTTTCCAGAATCGGCAACACGGCGGTCAGCGCCTCCTTGGCACTCTCCGGAGTGGTTTTCATCTTTTTGCTGGTATAAAGCGCGGTGTCGTAGTCCGGCACGGCGTCGATAAAGTCCACCTGCTCCGGAATGTCGCTGAGCGCCTCGCAGCGGGTCTGCAGCACGGTGCAAAGCTCCCGCAGGTCGGCGGTCTCGCTCTTTACCGTTTTGCGGATCCAGGGCAGCGCCTTTTCGTAGAATTCCTCAGCAGAAAGCGCGCGGATATACTCACCGTTGATGTAGCGCAGCTTCTGCAGATCAAAGACGGCAGGGCTCTTGGAAATGCCGGAGATATCGAATTCCTTGACCAGCTCCTCCAGCGAGAAGATCTCCCGGTCGCCCTTGGGGCTCCAGCCCAGCAGGGCAATATAGTTGAGGATGGCGGGGGTCAGGTAGCCCATCTGCACCAGGTCCTCGTAGGAAGCGTCGCCATGGCGTTTGCTGAGCTTATGGGTCGCATCCCGCATGACCGGAGCGCAGTGGATATACTTGGGGATCTCCCAGCCGAAGGCCTCGTACAGCAGGTTGTACTTGGGGGTGGAGGAAAGGTATTCGTTGCCGCGGATGACGTGGGTGATGCCCATGGTGTGGTCGTCCACCACGTTGGCAAAGTTGTAGGTGGGCATACCGTCGCCTTTGATCAGGATCTGATCATCAAGGGTGCTGCAGTCCACGGTCACGTCGCCGTACACCTCGTCGTGGAAGGTAACGGTGCCTTCGGTGGGGACCTTCTGCCGGATAACGTAAGGCACGCCGGCGGCCAGCTTGGCCTCCACCTCTTCCTTGGAAAGGTTGCGGCAATGGCCGTCGTAGCGGGGCGCCATGCCGGAGGCCTCCTGCACCTTGCGCACCTCCTCCAGCCGCTCCTTGTCGCAGAAGCAGTAGTAGGCATGGCCGCTTTCCACCAGCTTCAGGGCATATTCCTTGAACATATCCATCCGCTGGCTTTGGATATAGGGGCCGACGGGTCCGCCGATATCGGGACCCTCATCCCAGATGAGGCCGGTTTCTTTCAGCGTTTTATAGATGATCTCGACGGCGCCTTCTACCTGACGCTCCTGGTCGGTGTCCTCAATCCGCAGCAGAAAACGGCCGTTGTGGCCTTTGGCGACAAGATAGGCGAACAGCGCGGTACGCAGGTTGCCGACGTGCATATAGCCGGTGGGGCTGGGGGCAAACCGGGTACGAACATGGTCGAACTGGAACATAATTCTTCATCCTTTGTGATATGAAAATTGTAACGGGCAACCCCCGCATTTTTACTAATTTATACTACCGCCAAAGCCTGCGGCTGTCAAGGAGAAAGTAGCTGCATACCGCCCGCCCGGCTCTGCTTTGCCAAAAAAGCCGGAGCCTCCCGCGAACGGGAGGCTCCGGCAGCGGAAGGTTACCACTTATTATAAACCTTTTCGGCAAAGCCCAGCAGGTCCCGGATCTCCAGCCGGGTGCCGTCATCCAGCACGGCGGTGCCGGTAAAGCGGCCAAATACCTGATGCTGGTCGCTGCAGATGATGCCGATATCGGTGCAGCTGGCCCGGTCCAGCACCGGCGTAAAGGCCATTTCGAACCGGCCGTCGCTGGAGGTAAAGCGCCACGGGCTCATAAAGTCATCCCGGCCGTCCTTCTGCGGGATCCCAAAGGTCAGGCGGTCCAGCTTGTGGGCAACGCCGTCGTAAAACAGCATATTTTCGCTGGCAGCGCCGGTATCCCCAAAGCCGTAGCCGATATTAAAGCCGAAGGGCCGGCCGTTTACCAGGCCGTTGCCGCTGCCCCAGTACCAGGTGTTTTTATAGGTCCAGACGCCGCGGCCCCAGTCCAGTGTGGCAAAGGTCTCGGCAGGGTCAAACTCGATAACCTGCCCGTCCCATTCCACCCGGCCGGCGGCACGCATACAGTTGATCTTCTGGTTGTAATAAAAGGCCTTTTTATCCTCGGCAAAGGGGGTCACAATCACCATGGAATCCTGCGGCGTGTCGGTCAGGGTGAATTCCGCCGTGACCGGCTTGCGGTCCAGAAAATTTTTGACCCAGGCCGTCAGGCGGCGGGTGCCGTCCGGCAGCACCTTAAAGCAGAAATCGGCGTCCTTGCGCCGCACGGCGACGTCTCCGGCGGCGCTGCTGGCCGGGAACCCCGTTTTGCCGCCGGGGAAGGGAAAGATGATATTGACGGTGCGTTCCCACGGCCGCGAAAAATCCAGCAGCGAAAAGCCCAGAAGACCCATGTAGCTGTTGTCGTCAATGGTCAGGGCGACGCCCCAGCGGTCGTTCATGATCAGGTAGTAATCCCACTCCTTGATGCGGTGGGCGGCGGCGCGGATGGCCCGGCGGTCGTACTGCTTAATGAGACTGCGGGCAAAGCCGGCTTCGCACAGCTCGCCCTGTTCGTTCAGCAGCGGGCCGGGGGTGGTCAGTTCTTTCTGCATGGGGGACCTCCTTGATAATGTCATTCCGGGGCGCGGCCCCGGGCGGGGAGAGTGCAGGGGGAAAGGCACGGCCCGCAGGGCCGGCTGCCGCAGGCAGCCGCGGCGATCTTCGATCGCCGGCCCCGCCCTCCGGACGGGGCGCCCTGCGGGCCGCCCGGTTTCCGGCTTTTTGCCGATCAGGCTTCGGCCGCCCGGTTTCCGGCTTTTTGCCGATCAGGCTTCGGCGGCCCGGTTCAGCGCCTCCATCAGCGCGGGGACGTCGATGCCGTGGGCCAGCGCGCCCTGCTCGATGTTCTCAAAGTGGGCGGCGGCGCAGCCGATGCAGCCCATGCCGAAGCGCTGCAGCACCTCCACGGTAGCAGGATATTTCTGTACAGTCTCCATAATACCCATCTCTTTGGTGATCAGCATATATTTTCATTCTCCTCTGCATTAAAATAACGGTTTTTTACCACTTTCAGTATAGTAGCTTTCCCCGAATTTGTAAACAGAATCCGAACTTTTTTGCAGGGGCGGGCCAACCGCCCCACCTTGATTGACAAGCAGCGGCGGGATGGTGTAAAATAATGCCGTCCCAACCAGAAAGGACGCATAATACCAGAAAGAAGCATGAGGAATGCCATGAAAAAGACAACACGCCTGCTCACCCTGCTGCTGGCCCTTTGCATGATACTGACCCTGAGCGCCTGCGGCAAAGATCCGGTGGCTCCTGTCGACCCCGTCGACCCGGCCGGCCCCACCTCCCCCGAGGACCCCAACGGCGAGGGAGAGCTTACCAAAGAAGAACAGCTCAAGGAGCTGCAGAAAAAGATGCTGGAGAATACTCTGGCAATGCAGCAGAAGAACAAGCATACCATCGGCTGGCTTTATATCGACGGCACCACCATCGATGATGTGGTGGTCAAGGTGGATTACAGTGATTATAAAAACGAGCATTACCTGCGGCTCAATGCCTATGGGGAATATGATAACGACGGCTGCTACTTTGCCGATTGGCGCTGCAAATCCGGCGGCCGGGAGGCCCTTTCCAAAAACACGGTGATCTACGGCCACAACCTGGGCCGCCCCCAAAACAGCATTTTTTTCGATAAAGAGAACCACGCAAACGGCCCCAAGTTCGCGCAGCTGCTGAAATACCAGGACCCGGAGTTTGCCAGGAGCCACCCGTACATCTACTATTCCACCATCGAAGAGGATATGGTCTGGCAGGTCTTTGCCGTCTTTTACACCGATATCAGCTTTGACTATATCAACCCGGCCCCGACCGACGCGGCCTATACCAGCCTGCTGAAAAAGGCGCAGGACCTTTCCTTCTACGACTACGACGTGGAGGTGACCAGCAACGATAAGATCCTGACCCTTTCCACCTGCACCTACCGCCTGGCCGATAATACCAAACTGCATTACCCGAACAACTACCGCTATGTTGTAATGGCCAAGCTGCTGCCCGCCGGCGCCGAGCTGGCGGATGAGGTGGCGCTGACCGTCACCAAGAACGCCCCCAAACAGCCCGCGGCGCAATAAAGCCCCCGGCGGGGAAACAAACAGAATACGGTTCAGGCCCGCCCGGCGGCACAGCGCCTTCCGGGAGGGCCTTTTTCAGAGCAAAACATCATCGTGCAAGCGAAAAAGCCCCTGCCGGAATTTCCGGCAGGGGCTTTGTAATCCGCAAAGAGGATCAGAGCTTGGCGAGCTTATTACGGCAGCCGCGGCAGACATACTTGTCCTCGTAGGTGGCAAGCTCTTCCTTGGAACCGCAGAAAATGCAGTTGGGGAGATACTTTTTGAGAATGACCTGACCGCCCAAGGTTGTCCACTTTTCTTACGATGCCGGTAGATTTCATTGTACAATTCCTCCTTGTGAATGGATTAGCTTGTCTGAACTTCCAAATTCTTACATTATTCTATCTTTTCTTAATCTTTTTATGAAGTATACCATTTAATTCCATGAAAAACAAGAGGGAATCTGTCAAAAAACATCAAAAGGAATGGACAATTTTTGGCCTGAAAGCCCCGCCTTTTTGGGAAAATTTACTGAAAAAACGCAAAAACGCAAAATTGGTGCATTCTTCCACAATTCGACAATTCACATCATATCCGGAAAAATAAGACAGAACAAAGGGGAGAGATCGGCCATGATGAACGCCGTGTTGGTGGGGATGCTTATCTTTTCGGTGGTAAGCGCGGCCTTCGGGGGGAATATGGAAGCACTTTCGGCCGCGGCGCTTTCCGGCTGTGGGGAGGCCGTGACGCTGGTCATCTCTCTGACAGGGATGCTGTGCCTGTGGTGCGGCCTGATGAAGATCGCCCAGCAGTGCCGGCTGACCGAAGCGGTCGCCCGTCTGTTCCGGCCGCTCACCCGCCTGCTGTTTCCGGAGCTGCCCGCCGGCAGCCCCGCCCTGCAGGCCATCTGTATGAACCTTTCCGCCAATCTGCTGGGACTGGGCAACGCGGCCACACCGCTGGGGCTGGCGGCCATGCAGGAGCTGCAGAAGCTGAACCGGCAAAAGGATACCGCCAGCAATGCCATGGTGACCTTTGTGGTGCTGAATACCGCCTCCCTGCAGCTGATCCCCACCACCTGCGCGGTGCTGCGGCAGCAGGCAGGCAGCGCCGCCCCCATGGAGATCCTGCCGGCGGTGTGGCTCAGCTCGGTCGCTTCCGCCGCGGCGGCGCTGACCCTGGCCCGCCTGCTGAGAGGAGGCAGGCACTGAATGGGCTTTACCGCCTGGCTTATCCCACTCATCATTACCGGGCTGTTTGGTTGGGGCCTGGCCTGCGGGGTGGACGTTTTCGATTGCTTTTTGCAGGGGGCAAAGGAGGGGCTGAGGACCGCCGCCTCCATTGCCCCGGCGCTGGTCTGCCTGCTGACTGCCGTTACCATGCTCCGGGCCAGCGGAGGGCTGGCGGTACTCACCGGCTTTCTGCGTCCGGCCGCCGAAGCGCTGGGCTTCCCGGCGGAGGCGCTGCCGCTGGCGCTGCTCAAGCCGGTTTCCGGCAGCGGCAGCACGGCGCTGCTGCACCAGCTGCTGGAGCAGTACGGCCCGGACGGATTCATCGGGCGGGTCGCCAGCGTGCTGGCAGCCTCCTCCGAGACCACCTTCTACGCCATTGCGGTGTACTACGGCGCGGTGCAGGTGCGCAGGACCCGGCATACGCTGGTCAGCTCGCTGGCGGGTGACGCCGCCGCCATGCTGATGAGCGCCCTTTCGGTTCGGCTGTTGCTGGGCGCGTAGCCGGCGCCGCCCGCCGCCATGCTGATGAGCGCCCTTTCGGTTCGGCTGTTGCTGGGCGCGTAGCCGGCGCCGCCCGCCGGGCAGCCCGCCCCTGCGGGGCGGGCTCCACGGTCTTCGACCGTGGGTTTTGGCTTTGCCAAAACGCCCGGCGGGCGTCCGGCGTCCGGCATCATCCGCCGAAAAAACGCCCCAAACCCCCGCATTATTCAAATTTTCTTCATGCTTTTCGACCGTAAAATGCTATAATCATATCAATAAGGATCACCGCTGAAACGGCGCTTTTCAAACGCCCCGCGCTGTGGTACAATAAAAAGGAAAGTACGATGCCGCAAGGAGGAAACAAGCATGATGGATAAGATTCTGGTAGCCGATGACGACCTGAACATCTGCGAACTGCTGCGCCTGTACCTCGAAAAAGAGGGCTTTGAGGTAGTAATGGCCCACGACGGCGAGGAAGCGGTCGCCCGCTTTGAAAGCGAAAAGCCCTCGCTCATTCTCTTGGATATCATGATGCCCAAGCTGGATGGCTGGCAGGTCTGCCGGCAGATCCGGCAGAAAAGCGACTGCCCCATCATTATGCTCACCGCCAAGGGCGAAACCTTCGATAAGGTGCTGGGGCTGGAGCTGGGCGCCGATGACTATGTGGTCAAGCCCTTCGATACCAAGGAGATCGTGGCGCGCATCAAGGCGGTGCTGCGCCGCAGCGGCCCGGCCGGCGCCGCCGCCAACGAGGTCAAGGAGGTCAGCTACGACAAGCTGACGGTCAATATGACCCGCTACGAGCTGAAGGTGGACGGCAAGGTAGTGGATGCCCCGCCCAAGGAGCTGGAGCTGCTGTTCCATCTGGCCAGCAACCCCAACCGGGTATTTACCCGCGACCAGCTGCTGGACGAAGTATGGGGCTTTGAGTACTACGGCGACAGCCGTACCGTGGATGTGCACATCAAACGCCTGCGGGAAAAGCTGGAGGGCGTAAGCGACCAGTGGAGCCTGAAAACAGTATGGGGCGTCGGCTACAAGTTTGAGGTCAAGGAATAAGGATGAAAACCCCCAAAAAGACCCTGATGGGCAAATACTATTCGGTGTGCAGCTCCATTGTCCTGCTCAGCATGGTGCTGGTAGGCGCCATCTTTATGGTGCTTGCCAACGACTACCTGCGGGAGGATAAAACCAATCTCCTGCAAAAAAACGTAACGCAGGCGGCGCGGCTGACGATGGAAAACTATGCGTCGCACGAATACCGTTATGTCAGCAGCGATTCGCTCAAGCCGGTGTATGCCGTGCTGGGCGGTGCCATCGAAGCGGATATCTACCTGGCGGATAACAAGGGAGATATCCTCATCATGGCGCATACCACCGACAGCACCGTGCCGGAAAAGGTGCCGGAAACGGTTCTGGATAGCCTTGCCCGCACCGGCAGCTACCAGGGGACCGTCCCCATGACCGGCGGCGGGGAGGAGCTGCGGTATGTGGTGGCCACCCCTATCGTGGACGGCAACGGGCTGCTGGTGGGCGCCGTGGTGGCGACTACCAGCATGGCCAACCGCGCGCTGGCGGGCGATATGCTGCAGATGTTCCTCATCGCGGCCATTGTGGTGCTGGTGATCAGCTTTATCGTCATCTACTTTGTCACCGGCAATCTGGTCAATCCGCTGCGGCAGATGGAGGCGGCGACCCGTGCCTTTGCCAAGGGCGATTTCTCGGTACGGGTGCCGGTGGAAGGCGAAGATGAGATCGGGCGGCTGGCCTCCGCCTTCAATAATATGGCCACCGAGCTGGCGCTCACCGAATCGGCCCGGCGCAGCTTTACCGCGAATATCAGCCACGAGCTGAAGACCCCGATGACCACCATCGGCGGTTTTATCGACGGCATCCTGGACGGCACCATCCCCCCCGAGCGGCAGAACCATTATCTGCGCATCGTTTCCGGGGAAATCCAGCGGCTTTCCCGCCTGGTGCACAATATGCTCACCCTCAGCCAGATCGAAGCGGGCGAGCGGACCATCCAGCCCACCGAAGTGGAGGTCACGGGGCTGGTGACCAGTACGCTGCTGGGGTTCGAGCAGCGCCTGGAGGAAAAGCACATCGAGGTAGTGGGGCTGGATACCGATGACCGCTACTGGGTGCTGGCCGATGCCGATCTGCTCCAGCAGGTGGTATACAATCTGGTGGATAACGCCGTAAAATTTATCAACGAGGGCGGCACGCTTTCCTTCGACTTTTATACCGAGGGCGATAATATTATGGTAGCGGTACGCAATACCGGCACCGGCGTGCTGCCGGAGGAGATCCCCCGGCTGTTCGACCGTTTTTACAAGACCGACCGCAGCCGCAGCCTGGATAAAAACGGGGTCGGCCTGGGCCTTTCCATCTGCCGTTCCATCATGAACGCCCACGAAGGCGAGATCTTTGTACGCAGCCGGCCCGGCGAATATACCGAATTCGTCTTTGGGCTGCGGGCGGATCCCGCGCATCACAAAAAAGGGGCCAACCGCAAAGCGCCCCCCGTGGATGCCGATTTTACCACATTGCCGGAAGCCCCAGCTGCCGGCCGGGAGGAGAAACGCCATGAATAACCGTAACGAGGAGAATAACTACCGTTGGGATTACCGCGAATACAGCGGCAACTACGGCCAGAACCCCAACCGGGATAAAACCGGCAACCGGGGGTTAAGGGTGTTCCTGGCGCTGCTGGGCGCCGTGATCCTGCTGTGCGGCCTGTTCTGCATCGGCATGGCGGTGCTGGAGCGCCGGCAGCCCGCGTCGCAGCCGCCTGCTGTCAATGAGGAGCTGGAGCATCTGCCGGAGATCAACCAGGAGAACAAGCCGCAGGAAAACCTGCCGCAGCAGACGGAGGACGGACGGCTGACGCCGGTCGGCATCTACAAAAAGTGCGCGGCTTCGGTGGTGGGCGTCGTCAGCAACAGCAGCAGCTCCACCTCGATGGGCAGCGGCATCATCCTCTCGGAGGAGGGGTATGTCATCACCAACGCCCATGTCGTCAGCGGTATGGAAACATGCGAGATCGTGCTGCAGAACGGCGACAGCTACGCGGCCGCCCTGGTGGGGGCGGATAATCAGACCGACCTGGCACTGCTGCGGATCCAGGATGTTCCGCAGGGGCTGGTGGCGGCCACCTTCGGCAACAGCGATGAGCTGGAAGTGGGCGAAATAGTCGTGGCCATCGGCAACCCTTCGGGGCTGGCGCTGGCCTCCACCCAGACGGTGGGCTATGTCTCCGCCGTCCGGCGCACCATTACCACCGAACTGGGCTACACCATGGTCTGCATCCAGGCGGATGTGGCCATCAACCCCGGCAACAGCGGCGGTCCGCTCATCAATTCTTACGGGCAGGTGGTCGGCATCACCTCCAGCAAGCTGGTGGAGGAAGGCTACGAGGGGATCGGTTTTTCCATCCCCATCAATGACGCGCTGCCCATTCTGGATGATCTGATGCAGCACGGACGGGTCACCGGACGGGCGCAGCTGGGCATTATGGCGCAGTTGGTCACCTCCAGCGAAGCGGCCTACTACGGCATTCCGGCGGGGCTGCGTATCACGTCCTTCCAGGAGGATTGCAGTCTGGATGACAACGGCGCCCAGGTGGGGGATATCATCACCTCCATCGATGGCTGGGCGGTCGCCAGCTTTGCCGACTGCAGCGATATTCTGGCGCAGCACCAGCCGGGCGACGTCGTGGAGATCAGCCTGTACCGCGCCAGCAGCACGGGCCGCGGAAAAACCTTTACCATAGAGGCTGCTTTGATCGGCTCGTAAGCCCCGCCAAAACCGGAATACATAGCAAAACGCAAAAAGGCCATGGCAGCGGAATCTGCCGTGGCCTTCTTTACAGGCAGCCGGGGATGGGGCGGCCGCCCCGGCGTCAAAAGGGCAGCCGTCCCCTGCAGCCACACCGCGGGGAGCAAACCAAAAGCCCAGAGCGCTGAAACGCCTTGGGCTTTTCCTTTTTATTTACGGGCAGCAAAGAAAGGGCGGTCTGATCCGGTGTCAAAACGGCGCGGCGCCGCCGGCCGGCTCGGGGGCAAAGCCCACCTTGATAACCGGCGTTGTGTATTCGCCGCCGCAGGGGGCGACCCCCGGGGTAAAGGCATGGTACAGATCACCGGCGCGCGCTTCCAGCGCAGCAAAGCGGGCAGCGGCTTCCCCCACAGCGGAAAGCTCCGCCAGCGAAGCGGAAAGCGGCAGGGTACGCTCCTTCTTGGCGGCAGCCAGGATCTCGGCGCCGCGGGGGGTAAAGCCCAGCACCCGCAGGTAGGGCGGGGGCGCGGCCGAAAGTCCCCGGGGCAGCCCCAGCATGGCGGCCAGAAGGATACGGCGCAGCCGCGCGTGGCTGTACCGTTTGGCTTTGGCCAGCGCCAGCAGCTCCTCCACCGAACGGGCGGTGCGGGCGGCGCGGTACAGGCGATGCTCCAGCCCCTCGGTCACGTCCGGCAGGGCAGCAAGCTCCGCCTCCTCCATGGTGCGCAGCCGGGCCAGCATGGCACGCTGCCACAGGTCCCGCTCCGGAACGGCACCCTGTTCTCCGGCCCGTCGGAGCTGCCGCGCCATGGCGGGCGGCAGCCAGGGTGTGATATCCTCGCCGTCCCGGTACCGCTGCCGCAGCAGCGAAGCGGAGGGCAGCCCCGTCTCCCCGCAAAGGGAATCATGGGCGGCGCCCTGTCGGGGCAGGGTCAGCGGAGCGATATCCGAACCCAGCCGGGCCAGCGCCCGCAGATATTCGATGGCAAGGATGTTGTTAGGGGAGGAGAGCAGCGCAGCGGGACCGGAGCCCAGCAGCTGAGCCACGGCGGCTTGCCGCGCGGCCGCAAAGGGCAGACCCGCCGCCAGATGCGGCGCCAGCGCCGCGGGCAGGGCGGGGGATTGCAGCACGGCGGCAACGGCCTGCAGGGCGGGCAGATCGCCGCATTCGCTGCCGAAAACCAGCATGTCGACGCAGCCCAGGGCGGCCAGGATTGCCACGGCGCCGCCGGCAAAATGCTCGGCGGTGGCGGTGGCGTAGGGCAGCGGAAGCTGCAATACCAGGTCAACGCCGCTGTGCAGAGCGGCGGCGGCGCGGTAGGGCCAGGGGCACAGGGCGGGTTCGCCCCGCTGCACATAGTTACCGCTCAGGATGGCCACAATATGGGTGGCGCCCCGTCGTCTGGCTTCCCGAAGGGGCAGCAAATGCCCCCGGTGCAGCGGGTTCCACTCCGCAATGATCCCGGCGACCTGCATGGCGTCCGCCCCCTTTCCCTAAAGACTAAAAAAGCAGCGGGGCAGAGAAGGAACCCCTGTCCCCGATGCGCTGTTTTTCTTTTATAGCAAAAAAGCTATTATAAAATTGCAAAAAAGTGATGAAAAAGCCGCTTGCATTATTGACAATCCAGCCTGTTTTCAATAATATTAGATACATATTCCGGTGTCAAGCCCCCGGCGGCGTCGGCCGCGATCAACACTTTTTAAGGAGACAAAGCACTTATGAACATTCTGGTGATCAACGCGGGCAGCTCTTCGCTGAAGTACCAGCTGATCCGCATGGAAGATGAAACGATCCTCTGCAAGGGGGTCTGCGAACGGATCGGCATCGACGGTAAATACAGCTATAAAACGGCGGATGGCTACAAGGTGGAAAAATCGGCGGACCTGTTCACCCACAAGGACGCTTTCGATGTGATTCTGCACGAGATGGTGGGGGGCGAGGGCCGCGTCATTCACAGCGTTGGGGAGATCGCGGCCGTGGGCCACCGGGTGACCCACGGCGGGGACAAGTTTTCCCACTCGGTCCTGATCGACGAGGCGACCATCGAAGCCATCAACGCAATGCGTTCCATCAGCCCGCTGCACAACCCTCCCCAGGCGGCTACCATCCGGGCCTGCCGCAGCGTTTTTGGGGAAAAGCTGCCCATGGTGGCGGTCTTTGATACCGCGTTCCACGCCACGATGCCCCCCAAAGCCTATACCTTTGCCATTCCGTATAAGTACTACGAGCAGTACGGTGTGCGCCGCTACGGCTTCCACGGAACCAGCCACCGCTATGTCAGCGGACGGATCGGGGAACTGATGGGCGGCCAGCCGCACCGGCTCATCACCTGCCATCTGGGCAACGGCAGCTCGCTGGCCGCCATCCGGGATGGCCGGGTCGTGGATACCTCCATGGGCTTTACGCCCCTGGATGGCTTGATGATGGGGACCCGCTGCGGCAGCATCGATCCCTCTATCGTTTCCTACATCGCTAATCTGGAAAATCTCCACGAAAGCGAGATGTCCCATCTGCTCAACGGGGAATCCGGTCTGCTGGGCGTTTCCGGTGTTTCCAGCGACTTCCGGGACGTCCTGGAGGCGGCGGAAAACGGCAACAAGCGGGCGCAGCTGGCGGCCGATATGCTGGAGTACCAGATCGTTAAGCTGATCGGCAGCTATGCGGCGGCGCTGGGCGGCGTGGATGCCATCCTGTTCACCGGCGGTATCGGGGAAAACGCCGTCGACCTGCGGGAACAGGTGATACGGGATCTGGCCTATCTCGGTGTGACTCCCGACAGCGAGGCCAACCGGAGCCGCGGCGAGGAGGTACGCATCTCCGGACCGGACAGCAAGGTGCAGGTCTGGGTCGTCCCCACCAACGAAGAGATCATGATCGCGCGCGATACCGCGTCGTTTGTGCAGTAAGCATACTTAGCACAGCAGGCGCCGCCGTCCGTTCCGGACGGCGGCGCCTGCCTCCTTTCCGGCAGTCCGCGCAGGGGGAAGGCCCGCCCGCAGGGCAGCCGCCCCCTGATGGGGGGCGGCTGGCGGCTTTCGCCGCCTGCTCCGGCGGAGCCGGAGCGCCCTGCGGGCGGGCCTGCGGTTTTGCGCAGGCTCAGTGCCCGTGCTCACCCATCGGCTCTTCCTCCCGGAACAGCAGCGAGATGCACCAGATGCCGGCCAGCGCAACAAGGGTGTAGATGATGCGCACCAGGATGGTTCCCTGGCCGCCGCAGATCCAGGCGACGGTATCAAAGCGGAAAAGGCCGATGCCGCCCCAGTTCAGGGCGCCGATGATGACCAGTGCCAAAGAGATCTTATCCATTACCATAGCAAGCAGAAGCTCCTTTCTTTTTCGCTCCGGTCAGCCGGAGCGTTCGGGAATAGTCTGCCCGCATGGCAAAAGGCTTATTCATCGCCCAAAAATCACGCGGAGGAATGGCGTTTGTGCCAAAGCGGTGGTATGATGAAAAAAAGCGAAAAACGGAGGCGCAGCCATGATCTTCGATACCCATACCCACAGCAAATATTCCGCCGACAGCAGCGCCGAACCGCGGGAAATGCTGCAGGCGGCGCTGCGAAGCGGTCTGGCAGGGCTGTGCGTCACCGACCATTTCGACTGCGACCGCATCCCCGGATTCTGCACGCTGGAAAACCTGAGGGCAGCCAAACGGACCTTCGATCCGCTGCAGCAGCAGTACGCCGGCCGGCTGACGGTGCTGCGCGGGGTAGAGCTGGCGCAGGGCGTGCTGTGCCCCAACGAAGCCGGGGTGGCGCTGGCGCTTACCGATTACGACTATGTACTGGGCAGCCTGCACGCGGCCCGCTGGCGTCAGGACTATTATTTTATGGATTACCGCCGGCCTCCGCAGCCGCTGCCGCAGCTGGTGCGGGAATACTTCGAAGCCTGTCTGCAGCTGGCCCGCTGGGACCGGGTGGATGCCATCGCCCACCTGGGCTATCTCAGGCGCTATGCCGCCCGCGACGGCGTATCGCTGGATTACACCCCCTGTCGGGAACTCATCGATCAGATCCTCCGAACCCTCATCGAAACCGGCAAGGCGCTGGAGCTGAACACCTCCGGCTTCCGCTACGGCCTGCCGGAGTGGATCCCCGATATCGGGGTCTGGCGGCGCTACCGCGCCCTGGGCGGGGAGCTGGTCACCATCGGCAGCGACGCGCACCGCCCCTGCGATATCGGTGCGGGCCACCGGGAGGCGCAGGCCCTGCTGCGGGAGCTGGGCTTTCGGTGGTTCTGCTACTACCGCGCCCGCCGGCCGGTTATGGCGCCGCTGGAGTGACCCGCTCCCCGGCACGGCGCCGACCCGCGGAAAAACCCGCCGTACAAAGGAAAAAGGCTTGACTTTGGGATTGCATCTATGCTATGATGTCATTACCTCTCGGAGAAGGGCCTTTTTTTCGTGCGTGTTTTTGGCCGTTTGGCCGTTGCTTTTTCCACACGGAAAAACCGCTGTTCCTTCTCGCCACAAAGAGGGAGGCAAAAGAAATCCGAAGTCAAATAGGAGGTGCCGACTAAATGAGAGTCAAGATCACTCTGGCTTGTACCGAATGCAAGCAGCGCAATTACAACACCATGAAAAACAAAAAGAACGATCCCGACAGACTGGAAATGAACAAGTATTGCCGCTTCTGCCGCAAGCACACCGTTCATAAGGAAACCAAATAAGGAGGAGTGCAACAGATGGCTGAATCTACCAAAAAGCCCAATATCTTTCAGCGTTGGGCACGCTCCTTCAAGGATATGCGCGGCGAGATGAAAAAGGTCGTTTGGCCCACCAAAAAGCAGGTGTGGAACAACACCCTTATCGTACTGGCAGTTGTCCTGATCGCCGGTATCGTTATCTGTGGGCTGGATATGCTGTTCTCGCTGGTCATCAAGCTGCTGCTCAAGGCCTGATCCGCCTTTGGCAGGCAAAGGACCCCTGAACAAAAAACCAAACGGGAGGGAACAGAATGGCTGAAGAAGCAAAGTGGTATGTGGTGCATACCTATTCCGGGTATGAAAACAAGGTAGCCGACAGCATCGTCAACGCGGTGGAAAACCGTCAGCTGCATCACCTCATCACCGATGTCAATATCCCGACCGAAATGGTGGTCGAGATCAAGGAAGACGGCCAGAAGGTGGAAAAGGAGCAAAAGCTCTTCCCCAGCTACGTTTTTGTCAAGATGGTCATGACCGATGACAGCTGGTACGTCGTCCGCAACATCCGCGGAGTTACGGGCTTTGTGGGCCCCGGCTCCAAACCGGTCCCCCTCACCGAACAGGAAATCGAGCGTTTCCGGGTGGAGAACCGTCAGATCGAGACCAATTATGCCGTCGGCGACAGCGTCGAGGTCACCGGCGGATATCTGGAAGGCTTTGTGGGCGTCGTGGATGCCATCGATACCGAAAAACAGCTTACCCGCGTCACCGTTTCGATGATGGGCAAGGATGTTACCGTAGAGCTGGCCCTGAACGAAGTAAAGCCCCTGGAATAATAAAAGCAAAACAAAACCGTAAGTCCGTACGAAACGGGCAAATAGGCTCCGCCCCCAAAATGAGCCGGGAGCGCAGCCTGTGGGAGGAACCGTCCGCCAAAAACAAAATGGGACGGCCCGCTATCATTACCACGTATTTGGAGGTGCAGAAACATGGCTCAGAAAGTAGTTGGCTATATCAAGCTGCAGATCCCTGCCGGCAAGGCAACCCCCGCGCCCCCCGTTGGTCCCGCACTGGGTCAGCACGGCGTCAACATTATGGCTTTCACCAAGGAATTCAATGAGCGCACCAAGAACGATGTCGGCCTCATTATCCCTGTTGTGATCACCGTATACGCAGACCGTACTTTTAGCTTTATTACCAAGACTCCCCCTGCGGCAGTCCTCATCAAAAAGGCGATCAATCTGGAGTCCGGCTCCGGCGTTCCCAACAAGACCAAGGTTGGCAAGATCACCCGCGAGCAGCTGCAGAAGATCGCCGAACTGAAAATGCCCGACCTGAACGCTGCCAACATCGATACCGCCATCAGCATGATCGCCGGTACCGCGCGCAGCATGGGCGTAGAAGTCGAGGACTGATCGAACAGCTTTCTTGCAAAGTGGGAGGAACCATTCCGCTAAATACCACATTATAGGAGGATAATATAAGCTATGAAGCATGGTAAGAAATATACAGAAAGCAGAAAGCTGGTAGACAGCACCAAGCTGTACGAGCCGGCTGAGGCTCTGGACCTTTGCACCAAGACCGGCAAGGCCAAATTTGATGAGACCGTCGAGATCCACGTCCGTCTGGGCGTAGACAGCCGTCACGCCGACCAGCAGGTCCGCGGCGCCGTGGTACTGCCCAACGGTACCGGCAAGAGCGTCCGTGTGCTGTGCTTTGCCCGCGGCGACGCCGCCGAAGCGGCCAAGGCTGCCGGCGCCGAGTTTGTAGGCGCCGAGGATATGATGGAGAAGATCCAGAAAGAAAACTGGATGGACTTTGATGTTGTAATCGCGACCCCCGACATGATGGGTATCGTCGGTCGTTTGGGTAAGGTGCTGGGTCCCCGCGGCCTGATGCCCAACCCCAAGGCCGGTACCGTTACCCCCGATGCCGGACGCGCCGTTACCGAAGCCAAGGCCGGTAAGATCGAGTACCGCCTGGATAAGACCAACATCATCCACTGCCCCATCGGCAAGGTTTCCTTCGGTGCGCAGAAGCTGCAGGAAAACTTTGATACCCTGATGGACGCGATTGTAAAGGCCAAGCCCGCCGCGGCCAAGGGTCAGTACGTCCGTTCCTGCGTGGTCGCCACCACCATGGGCCCCGGCGTCAAGATCAACCCGGCCCGCTTTGTTGCCGTTACCACTGCAGAAAACTGATAAAAACCCCATTGATAAGGCGGACTCCTGCGGGTCCGCCTTATTTTCACGGCAGGGGGAAAGGAGCAGACCATGAAAAAGATCGTCAAGGAATTTAAGGAATTCATCTCCCGCGGCAACGTGATGGATATGGCCGTCGGCGTTATTGTAGGCGGCGCGTTCGGCAAGATCACCTCCTCGCTGGTCAACGATGTCTTTATGCCCCTGCTGGGCTGGGTCGTCGGGGATATCGACCTGACCGCGCTGCATCGATTTCCTGCTCATCGCGCTGGTCGTCTTTTTGTTTGTCAAGGCGGTCAACACCGCCCGCGCCAAGCTGGAAAAGCCGGAGGAGCCCGCGGCTCCCGCCGCCCCGCCGGAGCCCTCCAACGAGGAAAAGCTGTTGGCGGAAATCCGCGACCTGCTCAAAAAGCAATAAACCCTTTCAGGCGCCCGCCAAGGGCGCTTTTTTATGCGCCACACAAAATTTCTTTTTGGATGCAACAAAATCCAACGCAGCCGGCACTGATAGGGCAGCGGACAAAACGGAGACATCAAAAGGAGGAACCCCCTATGAGAAAAAGAATCATCGCCGCCGCAGCCATTCTCGTGGCCGTGGCAGTGGCGCTGGCCGGCTGCGGGGCCGCCGTCAATCAGGACACGGCCGCCGCCGAGGAAAGCTACTTTTACGGCGTCAACGACTGGTCCGGCAAGAGCAGTACCGCAGGCTACGATATGCAGGAGGGGTATGCGGCCGAATCTCCGGCGGAACCGGAGCCGGGGACGTCCGTTGCCGCCGACCGCAAGCTGATCCAGACGGCATGGCTGGAGCTGGAAAGCCGGGAGTACGCCAAGGCCCTGGCGGCGCTGGAGCAGATGGCAGCGGACTGCGGCGGGTATATCGAAAGCCGCAGCGAGCAGGGCAGCAGCCTTTATAACAGCCGCTACAACGCGCGGTATGCCGAACTCACGGCGCGCATCCCCGCCGACCGGCTGGAGGAGGCACTGACGGCCGCCGGAGGGCTGTGCAACGTGGTCAGCCGCAGCACCGATGTGGCGGATGTGACCGAAAGCTACACCGATACCGAAGCCCGCCTGGAGACGCTGCGCCTGCAGGAGCAGCGTCTGCTGGAGATCCTCTCCAAGGCCGATAAACTCAGCGACGTGCTGGAGCTGGAAAGCCGCCTGTCGGAGGTGCGGTATCAGATCGAAAGCTACGAAGCCAGCCTGCGCAGCATGGACAGCCGCATCAGCTACTCCACGCTGCATATCACTCTGCAGGAGGTCGTGGAATACAGCATCGTCAACGACCCGCCCCAGACGCTGGGCCAGCGCCTGTCGGATGGCTTTGCGGCATCGATGAAGATGGTGAAAAACGGGGCGGAAAATCTGCTGGTCTGGCTGGTCACCTTCCTGCCGGTCATCCTGCTGTGGGCGGTGGTGCTGGCGGCGGTCATCTGGCTGGCGGTACGGCTGCTGCGCCGCCTGAAGCAGAACGGCAAGCTGCCCCGCCGCAAAAAGGGACAGAAAAAACAGGAGAAGGAAGATAAGCCTGTTTCTCAGGAGGAGCCCAAGGCATGAAAAAAGCGTGGTGTTTGCTGATGCTCCTGCTGATGCTGGCCGGCTGCGGCGAAGCGCCGGTGCCGGCCCCGGGCAGTGACGGCCCCAGCCGTCCGCAGCCCATCCCGCCGCGTACCGATGCCGTGACCCGCGCGGTAATGGTCGACGGGGAGCTTTACTACGATACGGGGGAGGTCATCACCGTGGGGCGCTGCGGCGTGATGGATGGCCGGATCACCTCCACGGTGGAGCAGAACGAGCTGCCGGCGCAGGACGGCCAGTCCAACTTCGGCATCGGCTGGGAGTACCAGTGGGTCGGGCCGTATAATTTCGATATCCCCATGGAGGACGGCTGGCGCCGCTTCCAGCGGGAGATCCCTGCCTGCGACTTTGCAGAGGAGCAGGCGGCGGTCGATGCGGCCGCGCCGGGGGTCGGAACAGGGAATTTTGTCTGCGGCGGGGAAGAGAAAGCCCCCACTGCGCAGGATGCCATCCAACTGGCCCGGCAGGAGTGCGCGCAGGAATACGATGCCGTCGAGGTCGCCTTTGACGCACAGGAGCAGTTGTGGCGGGTGTATTTCTCCCGGGACGGGTCGGCCGGCGGCGACGCGGCGGTGTGGCTCTCCGCAGACGGTGTCACCCGGCTTGTGGTCTGCGGGGAATGACAGGCAAATCAAAAAGCGGCTTTGGCCCATGGGCCGGGGCCGCTTCTTTGATCGGAAAGCCCGGGTGAAAACTGCATTCATCACAAGGACAAAAAAGAGAGAATAAAAAGCCGGGCGCTCCGCTTGACAGGGATCAGGCGGAAGGCCCGGCTATTTTCGTATCCGGCTCGGTCATAAACTATGGCTGGCGTTTGTACCGGTCCTCATGCCGGCTCATATCCACCACATGGCGGATCAGCAGCACCAGCCAGATGCCCCACGCCAGCGCCGAACCGATCCCGGGGAAGAAGCAATCTACCGCGCTGCCCACGATAAAGCACAGCGACCACAGCACCATGCGCCGGCCGAAGTCGGCGCACAGCCGTCCGGTATCATACTGCCGCTGTTCGGCCTCGCTTTTGCTGTTAAAACCGGCAATGTATCGTGCTGCGCGTCCGTCGGACCGCCAAAAGCCGTATCCGGTCAGCACAAAAATCGCGGCCATCAGGGCGTCAAAGGGGATCAGAAAATCTTTCAGCGACTCCATCGAGGGATGCCTCCTTTGCTCATTTCGGCGTGGTCAGCGCCGCCTTCAGCGCAGCAAAGCTGCACGCCGGCAGATGCAGGGCATGGGAGGCGTCGGGCAGCAGCGCTTCGGTGCGGTGGGCGTCGCTGCAGGTCAGCAGATGATACGCCTCGGCATAGCCGGCATTCTTCCCGCCGGCAAAAAAGCGCTCCGGGTCGGCCACCTCCACCGTGCAAAAGCCCAGATAGGGCGGGATCTCGCCCAGCGCGGACAGTACGCTCATGCTGTCCCGATCAATGTGCGCCGGGTAGCAAAAGCCGCCGTACCGCGCCGCCAGCGCCGGGGCGTCATCAATGGAAATAGCGGTGGCGTTAGAAAGCAGCTTTTCCGGCCGCCCGTATTCCCGGTCCTCCTCATCCACCAGCCGCTGCGCGCCAAAGATCTCCTCCCGGTTGGCAATGGGGGGCAGGGCTGCGTAGATCTCGGCTCCGGCGGCTTCCGCCGCCTCGGCCGTAGGGAACAGGCACACCAGATGCAGCTCCTCGCTGCAGGTCAGCTCAATGCCGGGGATGACCAGCAGGCCGGGGGCCAGCGCGGCCGCCGCCCGCTGCACTGCCCGCACGTTGCCGGCGGTGTTGTGGTCGCATACGGCTATCATATCCAGCCCCGCCAACGCCGCCAGCCCGGCCACCGTGGCGGGGGTCATGTCGTCCTCCCCGCAGGGGGAAAGGCAGGTATGGATGTGCAGATCGTAATAAAACGGCTGAAGCTCCGTAGCAGACCTCCCCCTTTCCTGTTTGGTGCCGCGGTTACTTTGCGCGCAGCACCTCGTCGGCCCGGCGGGCTGCCTCATAGCTGGGGCAGTCGGCTGCGGCCATGGCAATGTTTTCAGCCGCCGCGCGGGCCAGCATCGCTTCGTCCGGCCGGATACCCTCGGTCAGCACCACGCAGGCCACATCCGCCATCAGGGCGGCTACCACCGTGTTCTGGTTCGCCATCACGGTAAACCACACCCCGTCGGCCGGGGCGCGGCCCATCACCATGCTCAGCAGGTCGCAGCAGTATACGCCACCGCGCAGTTCCCGGTCGCCGCCTGCCAGCAGCGTAAAGCCGCAGGCGCGGCACAGCTCAGTCGCCGTCATGGTCCTTGTCCTCCCTGGGAATGTGATGGGAAAGCCCCGCCAGCGACTGCGCCAGCGCCTCCAGCTTTTCCTTCAGCAGATAGATGCAGTCGTCCTCGGTGCGGTAGCCCCGCACGATGTCCTCCGCCAGTGCGTGGCAGGTCGGGGAACCGCAGCTGCCGCAATCCAGGCCGGGGAATTTCCGCTCATAGGCCTGCATACGGGCAAACAGCTCCAGCGAGGAAGCCGGGTCGTCCCCCAGTGCCATCACGTCCACCGGCTCGATCTTTTTGTTGAAAAAGACCTCCTCCGGCAGCAGGTCGGGGGTCTCCCACCGGGTCTGGGTGGGGGGCAGCTCCCGGGCCAACCGCTTGATGCGGGCGGCTGCCGCAAAGGGGTTTTCCACGTTCATCACGCCGCCCACGCAGCCGCCGGGGCAAGCGGAAAGCTCCACAAAATCCAGCCGGGTAAACTGCTCGTCCTCTATGGCCTCCAGAATCTTGATCACATTTTCGATGCCGTCCGCGGCAATGTAGCGCCGCTGTCCGCTGCCGGTGGCTTCGCCGCTGTTGGCCGCCCAGCCCAGGCCGGTGCTGCCCATGCGGGAAAGCCCCTCGAACTGTTCCGGCGTCAGGTCCTTGATTTCCTGTACCAGCTGGGGATAGATGCGGGAAATAGCAATCGCCGCGTCGATATTGTGCGACAGGTTGCCCAGCGGTACCTTGGCGGCGGTTACCTTGGCCGGGCAGGGGGTAATAAAGGCCACGCCGATCTCCTCGGGGGCCAGGCCGGTTTTCTGCACGGCGGCGCGGCGGGCCAGCACGGCGGCCAGCTCCACCGGAGGCTGCAGCGGCAGCAGGTGCTCCAGCAGGTCGGGGAAACGTACCCGGATCAGCCGCAGGATCGCCGGACAGGCGGAGGAGATCAGCGGCAGCGGGCCGCTGTATTTCGCCATAAACTCCACGGTGGATTGGGAGATCAGCTCCGCCGCGGCGCCCACCTCGTACACCTCGTCAAAGCCCATCTGCAGCAGCCCGCGGATGACGCGCCCGGTATGGTCCAGATGCTTAAACTGGGCGAACAGCACCGGGGCGGGCAGGGCAATCTTGTACCGGAAGCGGTCCAGCGCCTCCATACCGTCGCTGATGGCGCGCTTGGCGTGGTGGGGGCAGATGCGGATGCACTCCCCGCAGTCGATGCACCGTTCCCCCAGGATGCGGGCTTTACCGTCCCGCACCCGGATGGCCTCGGTGGGGCAGCGCTTGACGCAGGTGATGCAGCCGTGGCACAGGTCTTTATTCAGGGTAACCGAGTGAAAATAGGTTTGGTGTTCCATCGTTTTCTCGCTTTCCTTGTCTGGCGGTTCAGTGCAGGTCTATCCGCATCGTCAGGGTGGTGCCGACGCCCAGCACGGTATCGATCTGCAGCCGGTCGGTATATTTTTTCATGTTGGGCAGGCCCATGCCGGCGCCAAAGCCTTGGGAGCGGATCTCATCGCTGGCGGTGCTCCAGCCCTCCTGCATGGCCTTTTCAATATCCGGGATGCCGGGTCCCTGGTCCTTCAGCACCAGCGTCACGCCGCGGTCGTCTATCTCGGCGTCGATCTCTCCGCCGTTGGCATGGATGACCATATTGATCTCTCCCTCGTACATCGAGATGGCGACCCGACGCACGACATCGGCGGGATAACCCAGCTGCCGCAGCACGCCCTTCAGGTGCCCGCTGGCTTCCCCGGCGTGGACAAAATCGTCCCCCGGGACGTTGTAGTGATACTGTAACGTCATGGCGGTGCTCCTTATACGCCGGTCAGGCCGGCTTGGTACAGCAGGCCGCTGGCGGTAAACATCCCGTGGGGGGTACAGGCAACGGCAATGCCCTTTTCCGCGGCCAGGTCCAGCACCTCCTCGCCGGGGGTCTTGCCCCGGACGAATACGATGCAGCGCATATCCAGCATCTCGGCGGTCCGGATGACCTGCTGGTTCAGCAGGCCGGTCAGCAGCAGCCCCTGTCCCTGGCCGTAGGCCAGCACGTCGCTCATCATATCGCTGGAAAAGGCGCTGCTGAATTCGGATTCAACTTCCGGCAGACCGCGCAGCAGCCGGGCGTCCAGCAGGGTCAGTATGTCTTTCATCTTCATGGTGTATTATCATCCTTTCGGGGCAGGGGAGCGATCCCCCGGTCTGTCCTTTATTATAGCAGTCCGCGGCAGGCCATGCAACGGAAAGAAGAGGCTTTCCCCGGGTAAAATGCAGGGGATATTTTGAGGAAACGGTGCAATAATCACAAAGAATTCACTTCATATTTGTGTTTTCCTACAAACAAAAAATCTTGCCAACCCCCACAAAACACGCTATCATATAGTCACTGTAAATATTCCTGCAAAAAGTATACTGCCATTGGGAGGAAAACTATGGTTTTGGAAAAACTGATTGAACTGCTGTGCGAGCAGTTGGATATTGAAACGGACGAAGTCAACGAAAATACCGATATCGTCGCCGATCTGGGCGCCGATTCGCTGGATGTCGTCGATCTGGTCATGACGCTGGAAGACGAGTTTGATATCGAGATCCCGGATGAGGATATCGAAAAGATCCACACCGTCGGCGAGCTGGCCCGCTATCTGGAGGACCACATTGACAGCTGAGCCGGAGCGGAGATTTTCCTGCGGCAGTCTCTATGCAGCGGCTGCCGCCGGTTTTTGCCGTAAAATCGTATTTGGGGCTTGACTTTGCGCCCGGTTGGGTGATATAATAACCAAGTCGCAGCGGACACGCTGGTGTAGCTCAGCCGGTAGAGCAGCTGATTTGTAATCAGCAGGTCGGGGGTTCGAATCCGTCCACCAGCTCCACCACCGCGCAGACGGTCAATTGAATACGGAGGAGTTCCCGAGCGGCCAAAGGGGGCAGACTGTAAATCTGTTGTCACTGACTTCGATGGTTCGAATCCATCCTCCTCCACCAAACCGCCGCAGACGAGACATCGTCCGCGGCGGTTTTTTCTCTTTTTTCGTCCCGGGAAGAATTGGGTATTGACAAAGCCGCAAAATAGTGTAAAATGTCCTTAAGTGAATAACGATAGCGACCCCGCTGAAACATTCAGAATCGCAGGAGACTGGATGCGGAGGGGACTCTGGAGAATCTCATTGAATTGAGTGCCGAAGGTGCAAGGCGGCCCAGCCGCCGAATCTCTCAGGCAAAAGGACAGAGCGGTCATCAATCTTTTTTTGATCGCTCGCTATTCTTCAGAGGTTGCCGTTTCCCCGCGGCAGCCTTTTACTTATCCTTTTTTCACTGCATTATTATGGTTTAGGAGTGAAACAAATGGAAGCAACATTGCTCAAAATCGTTCAAACCGTCAACGGCTATCTTTCGGATTATGTTCTCATTATCCTGCTGGTAGGCGCCGGACTGTACTTTTCTATCCGCACCCGCTTTGTGCAGATACGCTGCTTTGGCGAAGGGATGCGTCGGGTGTTCGGCAACTTCAGCATGAACGGCGGCAAGCAAAAGGGAGGGCTCAGCTCCTTCCAGGCGCTGGCCACTGCCATCGCCGCCCAGGTCGGTACCGGTAATATCGTCGGCGCCTGCGGCGCTATCCTCATCGGCGGCCCCGGCGCTATTTTCTGGATGTGGATCATCGCCTTTTTCGGCATGGCCACCATCTACGCCGAAGCCGTGTTGGCGCAGGAAACCCGCGAGGTCAATGAGGACGGCAGCGTACAGGGCGGTCCGGTCTATTACATCAAGCGTGCCTTCAAGGGCGGCTTCGGCAAGTTCCTGGCCGGGTTCTTTGCGGTAGCGATTATCATCGCGCTGGGCTTCATCGGCAGCATGGTGCAGTCCAATTCCATCGGGGAATCTCTTTCCAACGCGACCGGCATCCCCGCATGGGTCATCGGTCTGGTGGTTGCGGCGGTTTCCGCTTTCGTATTCCTCGGCGGAGTGCATCGTGTCGCTTCCTTTACCGAAAAGATCGTCCCCGTCATGGCCTGCCTGTACCTGCTCGGCGGCCTGGTGGTGCTTATTGCCCGCGTCCGCTATGTCCCGGAGACCATCGGCATGATCTTCCGCTATGCTTTCCAGCCGCAGGCCATCATCGGCGGCAGCTTCGGTTATGCCCTCAAGGCTGCCATCAGCCAGGGCGTCAAGCGCGGCCTGTTCAGCAACGAGGCCGGTATGGGTTCCACCCCCCATGCCCATGCCATGGCCAAGGTCTCCTGCCCGCATGAGCAGGGCGTCGTCGCCATGATCGGTGTTTTCATCGATACCTTTGTCGTTCTCACCATGACGGCGCTGGTCGTCATCTCCACCCTTTACGCCGGGGACGGCATTCTAGCTGCCGGCGCGGCGGAGGGCGTCAGCAAGACCAATATGGCCCAGCTGGCCTTTTCCAACGTGATGGGCTCGGGATTCGGCAACCTGTTTGTGGCCATCTGCCTGATGTTCTTTGCGTTTTCCACCATCCTCGGCTGGAACTTCTTTGGCAAGATCAATGTGGAATACCTCTTCGGCAAAAAAGCGGTTCCGGTTTACTCGGTCATTGCCGTAGTGCTCATCTTCCTGGGCTCCTGCGTTTCCAACGACCTTGTCTGGGAGCTCTCCGATATGTTCAACCAGCTGATGGTCATCCCCAACTTCCTGGCCATCGTGGCGCTGGGCGGTCTGGTGGCAGCCGCCGCCACGCTCCAAAAATAAACAAGCCTTTGCGCTGCATTCAGGGGCGCCGCGGCACATATTGCCGCGGCGCCCCTTTCCGTCTGCGGGGGACCCGAAAAAAACCCGGCAAACCATAGTTTGCCGGGGATATTGAAGTTATGCGCGATAGCTCAGAGAGGGGACCGTCTCGGCTGGGGGCATCTCGCCGCCGGACCAATCCGGCCATTCTCCGCCGAACTCATCATAGTAATCATAGTAGCCGTCATAATAATCATCGTAATAGCCGCTGCCGTATTGATATGCCCAGTTTTCCAGGTCTTCCATCAGTGGTACAAGCTGGGACACCATGACAGCAAACAGGAGGATCCCCACCAGGATCAGGACCGCCTTGGCCAGCAGCGCCCCGCGCGCAAACCGGGTCAGGTGGTTGTT
>SFLS01000021.1 GCA_004554485.1 Oscillospiraceae bacterium
AGTCTATCTTACCCGATTCCCGGGGGCTTGTCAAGCATTTATTGGTCTTTTTTTACAAAAACCGTTCTGCTTGCCCGGATAATTTTGTACCCAATTCAGGCCCGTCCTTGGCGACTTGCCACAATGCTTTTTCGGATTTTGCCTTTTATTTCGCTTGGTTTGCGCCCGTTTGGCCGCTGCCGCGCCGCACTTGTTGGCCAGTTTTCACAAGGGGAGGGCCCCGCAGCCGTCCTGTCCCAGTCTGTGCAGACCGGCAGCCCCGCCGCTCCGCCGGGCGGCATTCGCCGCCCGGCGCGGCCTCCCGGTGGGGAGGCCGCGCCCGCCCGCCCCTGCGGGGCGGGCGGCGGAGCGGCGGGGACCGGCCCTCTGCACCCATCGGGGCTTAGCGGCTGCGGCGCAGTACCTCCCGCACAAAGCGCCATACTCTCCCCACCGATTCCACCGACATCCGCTCGCGCGGGGTATGGATCTCCTCCAGCAGCGGCCCGGTGGAAACGCAGTCCAGGCCCGGCAGCTTTTCACACAGCAGGCCGCACTCCAGCCCGGCGTGGATCGCCGCGATCTGCGGCTCGGCGCCGTACTGCTCCCGGTACACTTCACACATCCGCTCGCGCAGCGGGCTTTCCTCCCGGTATTCCCAGGCCGGATAGTCGCTGGAAACGGCGACGCTGCCGCCCAGCAGGCGGGTCAGCGCCGTCAGCCGCTCGGTCAGCATTTCCTTTTGGCTGGCCAGGGCGCTGCGCACCCCAAAGTGCAGCTCCACCGCGTCCTCCCCGGTGGTCAGGATCCCCAGATTCAGCGAGGTCTGCACCAGACCGGGCAGAGTGCCGCTCATCGCCTGGATACCATTCGGCGCCGCCAGCAGCATACACAGCACCCGTTCGGCGCTGTCCTCGGTCATGACGGTATAGGACTTTTTCCCGGCCGGCTGCACCCGTATGGTCAGCGCCGGCTCGGCTGGGGCGTACTCCCGCCGCAGCTGCTCCTGCCACCGCTCGGCCAACGCAGCCAGCGCTTCGGCGCCGTCGGTCACCAGCACCGCCGCGGCCTCGGTGGGGATGGCGTTATCCTTCAGCCCGCCGGAAAGCGAGACCACCCGGCAGGGAACCGCCTGCCGCGCCGCCGCCGTAAACCGGCCCAGCAGCATATCGGCATTGGCCCGCCCCTTGTCGATCTCCACCCCGGAGTGGCCGCCGGTCAGCCCGGCGACGGTCACCGTCACGCCCTCGCCGGTCACCGTTTCCCGCTCCACCGGCAATCGGCAGCGGGTACGGTTGCCGCCGGCGCAGCTGACGGTAAAAACGCCCTCCTCCTCAGAGTCGAGATTGATCATGCTGCGGCCGGTTACCAGCGTGGGCTGCAGCGCCGCCGCGCCCAGCATGCCGATCTCCTCATCGCTGGTGATGATGCACTCCAGCCGGGGGGCGGGCAGCGTCTCATCGGCTAGCAGCGCCAGCATTATCGCCACCGCAATGCCATCGTCGCCGCCCAGCGTCGTCCCCCGGGCAAATACCCAGCCGTTTTCCTCCGCCAGCTCCAGTCCCTCGGACTCCATATCCTTATGGCAGCCGGGGGCCTTTTCGCACACCATATCCAGGTGCCCTTGCAGCACCACCGGCGCGGCGTTTTCGTACCCCGCCGCCGTCTCCTTAACGATGATCACATTATCGTGCGCGTCCCGGCTGTGCTGCAGGCCGCGGCGGGCGGCAAACTGCTCGCAGTAGTCGGCGATCCGTTTGGTATTGCCCGAACCGTGCGGGATGCCGCAGATCTCCTCAAAATAATAAAATACCTCTTTGGGCTCCAGATGGCTCAGTACGCTCATGGTCACGCTTCCTTTCGGCGGTTTCGGCGGCGCGCGGGCGGTTTTCGCACGGCTCCGCCGTATTATTGTCATTATACACCCTTGCCGCCCGCCGCGTAAATCCCCCGGCCTGTGATTCTTTTGTCAAATCCGCCAAATCCGCCGGTCTGTTTATGACATATTCACAAAAATGCGGGCGTTTTTTCGGGCTTTCGTTTACATTTCTGTGATATAGTGCTACAATAGGGCTGACAGGCCGGGCTTTTTCCCACCTGCGCAATCAACCCGATCCCCCCTGCCACTCCACTTGATGGCCAGCCGGGACGAAAAAAAGGAGGAACCACCCAACCGGACGCTCCCGGTGCGGCAGTGTGGAGACCTGCCGTAAGGCGCGGGGAAGCGCGCTTTCCCCGGCGCGAGGCCAGGTATGCGGAGGCAGCCTGTCCCGAGCGGAAAAAATGGCAAACGTCGTACTGAAAAACATCAAAAAAGTCTACCCCAACCTGGAAGACAAGAAAAAGAAGAAAAAAGACGAGCCGGAAAAGAAGAGCAACCTGCAGGTCACCGAAGAGGGCGTTCTGGCTGTCCAGGATTTTAACCTGGAGATCCAGGATAACGAATTTATCGTACTGGTCGGCCCCTCCGGCTGCGGTAAATCCACCACCCTGCGGATGATTGCCGGTCTGGAGGAGATCTCCGGCGGCGAGCTGTATATCGACGGCAAGCTGGTCAACGACGTTCCCCCCAAGGATCGGGATATCGCCATGGTATTCCAGAACTACGCCCTGTACCCCCACATGACTGTTTACGATAACATGGCCTTCGGGCTCAAGCTGCGCAAGGTGGATAAGGCGGAGATCGACCGCAAGGTACGGGAGGCCGCCGAGATCCTGGATATCACCCAATACCTGGACCGCAAGCCCAAGGCGCTTTCCGGCGGCCAGCGGCAGCGTGTGGCCATCGGCCGCGCTATCGTCCGCAACCCCAAGGTCTTTTTGATGGACGAGCCGCTTTCCAACCTGGACGCCAAACTCCGCAACCAGATGCGCGCCGAGATCATCAAGCTGCGGCAGCGCATCGATACCACTTTCATTTATGTGACCCACGACCAGACCGAGGCCATGACGCTGGGCGACCGCATCGTCATCATGAAGGACGGCATCATCCAGCAGGTGGGCACCCCGCAGGAGGTCTTTGACCATCCCGCCAACCTGTTTGTGGCCGGCTTTATCGGTATGCCCCGCATGAACACCTTTGACGCCGCGCTGGTACGGGACGCCGACGGCAAGTATGCCGTCAACCTGGAGGGCGCCCATGTCGTCCTCAGCGATGAAAAGCAGGCCCGGCTTTCCGCCAAGAATGCTGCGCCCGGCCCCGTGGTGCTGGGCGTCCGTCCGGAGCATATCATGCTGGCCGGCGAAGGCGAGCAGATGATCCACGGCACCGTGGACGTCAGCGAGATGATGGGCAGCGCCGTCCACCTGCACCTGCAGGCCTGCGGCCGCGATACCATCATCATCGTCCAGACCATGAGCATGCAGGGCGCCACCAACACCAACTTCGGCATCGGGCAGACCATCGCCTTTACCTTCGGCGGCAACGTGGCCCATGTCTTTGACCCCGAAACCGGCAAGAACCTCGAATTCTGATCTGTATTGCCTTTTGCCGCCCCCGGTCCGCCGGGGGCGGCATTTTTTGCGCCCTGCGCCGGCCGAGGGAAAAGTGCGGCGCAAAAAGCCCCTGCCGTTTTGCCGTGGCAGGGGCCTGATGATAGGATGGGATGGGATGGGACCGCCTTAGTGCCGGACCAGCGCGCCGCGGCGGATGCCGGGGGCGGTGAGCCAGTCGGCCCGGTAATAGTAGACGGCCAAAAAGACGCTGCTGAGCGCCCAGGTAATGGGGTAGACCCAGTTGACCACCGCGATGGAGTGGTAGATCGGCACCGCCACGGTGAGGATACCCACCCGGACGATGCACCAGAAGGACAGCATCGAGACCATGGGGATCACCGCGCGGCCCGCCCCGCGCATGACGGCGGCCAGGCAGTGGGTAAGAGCCAGCAGGCAGAAGAACGGGGCGCAGGTGCGTATCTTCAGCACGCCGAAGGCAATGCCCTCCGGTTCCTGGGTGAAGGCCCCGATGAGCAGCGGCGCCAGCCAGTACAGCAGCGCCCCGATCAGCTCCGCCAGAGCGACCGAGCAGACGATGCCGAACCGCGCGCCCTTTCTGGTGCGCTGCAGCTCCCCGGCGCCCAGGTTCTGCCCGACAAAGGTGGTGATGGCGGCGGTAAAGCTGGTGATGGGCAGAAAAGCAAAGCCCTCCACCTTGGAATAGGCGCCGCACCCCGCCATGGCCATCTCGCCAAAGGCGTTGATATTGGACTGCACCACCACGTTGGCCAGCGCGATCACCGAATTCTGCAGTCCGGAGGGGAGGCCGTACTGCAGGATCAGCCGGGTCATTTCGCCGTCAAAACGCACCTCCCGCCATCTGACCTGGTATTCGCTGGGGATGCCCATCAGCCGCCGCAGGCACAGCGCCACGCTGACAAACTGCGAAAGGATGGTGGCCAGCGCCGCGCCCTCCACCCCCATGCCGAGACCCGCGATCAGCAGGATATCCAACGCCACGTTGGTGACGGAGGAGGTGACGAGGTAGTACAGCGGGTGGCGGCTGTCGCCCACCGCCTGCATAATGCCCTGGCACTGGTTATACATCACCAGCCCCACGCTGCCGGCAAAATAGGTGCGGATGTAGGCGGCCGCCTGCGGCATGACCCCCTCCGGGGTACCCATCCAGCGCAGCACCTGCGGGGTGAACAGCATCCCCACCACGGTCAGGAATCCTCCCGCCGCCAGGCCGAAGGCAATATTGGTATGGATGGCGGCGCGCATCTTTTCGGTCTCCCGCGAACCGAAAAAGCGGGAGACCACCACGCCGGCGCCCATCGATATGCCGCCGAAAAAGCCCACCAGCAGAAATACCAGCGTGCCGGTGCCGGTAACCGCCGCCAGGGCGCTGTTGCCCAGCAGGTTGCCGACGATCAGCGCGTCGGCGGTATTGTAGAGCTGCTGGAACAGGTTGCCCAGCAGCAGCGGCACCGCAAAGGATATCAGCTGCTTTGCAATAGGGCCTTCGGTCATTCTGACTTCGGCTGCGGCCATGCGGCTGTCCTCCTCCTTTCCCACCGGTCGGGGTGTCAAACTCTATGCAGTATAACAGAAACCGACAGGATACGCAAGGGGCCTTTCGGCTGCGAGGGGCGAGAAGGCCCGGGCCTTTTTGCAAATTGAGGAGAGCGCCTTTTCCCGGCCGGCGCTTTTTGCAGGCTGCAGCAGCGGCGCAAAACATAATATTGCCCCGCCCGGCATATAGATGCACCAAGAACCCAAGCGAAATCATCCGGGGGGAGGTCATCTCATCTTGAAGGGGTTTCCAGAGGATCGGGCTGCCGTTTTTGCCCGTTATATCATCGAAACCGGCGCCACCGTGCGGGAGGCCGCAAAGCAGTTCCATATCTCCAAAAGCACGGTACATAAGGATATTCAGGAGCGGCTTCCGCTGCTGAACTACCCGCTGTACTGCCAGGTACGGGTGGTGCTGGACCGCAATAAGGAGGAGCGGCATCTGCGGGGCGGAGAAGCCACCCGCCGCAAATACGCCGCCAAGCGCAAAAAGTGTGACGAAAAATAGCGTTCCGCCGTCCCCCAAAGCAGAGGGGCGGCGGATGTTTTTGGGTCAGCGGCGCCGCAGCGCCGCTTTTCCATTGGGGGATACGTTCTAAAGGCAGGGGATTTCGGCTTTTTTCGCTTCGGGGCCGCCGCAATCCGCCCAAGGACATTTCAGAGGGGAAACCGGAGGTGCGCCGAACCGTGCGGCCGGTCGGTCACGACCTCTCCGTTGAAGGTCGCCGCTCCGCCGCCTGTCGAAAGCTCTCGGGCTTTTTTTGGCTCACGCTCCCCCAAACCGAAACAGCATCCCCACCACGGCGGAAAACCCGAGAAAAACGATGGGGTGCCACCGTTTGGTCTTTTTCAGGTTGGTGACGATGAACAGGAACGCCGCCAGCGCCACAGCCGGCCAGCGCATGCTCTGCCACAGGGTGCCGAAGCTCCGGCCTTCGGCCAAAAGGGCCACAATGACTACCGAAAGCGCCGCCGAGGCGATCAGGCCGGACGAGGCGGGACGCAGCCCGTAAAAGGCGTTTTCCACCGTCCGGTTGCCGCGGAACCGATGCAGAAAAACCGAAACCAGGATAATGATCAGGATGGAAGGCGCCACAAAGCCCAGCGTGCTGATGACCGCCCCGGGGATCCCGCTCATGCGAAACCCCACATAGGTAGCCATGTTCACCCCGATGGGCCCGGGGGTGGATTCCGAAACGGCGATCATATCGGCCAGCTGGGTGTAGGTGAACCAGCCGGTGCGGTCGCTCAGGTCGTACAAAAAGGGGATGGCCGCCATACCCCCGCCGATAGAAAACAGCCCGACCTGGAAAAACTCCCAGAAAAGACGCAGCAGGATCATTTCGCCTTCACCTCCCAGGTCTTCAGCAGGATGCCGGCGATACCGGCCGCCACGATATACAGCACCGGACTGACAGCGGTAAACACCGAGCCGATGAACACCGCCGCAAAAAGGGCGGCGGCTTTCCAGTCCACTATGGCGGTGCGGGCCAGCCGGATGACCGAATTGACCATCAGCACGGCCACCGCCACCCGGATGCCGGCAAAGGCGTTTTTGACCGCCGGCAGCTCCGAGATGTTGCCCAGAAAGGCGGCAATGACGGTGATGATGACCAGGGAAGGGAACACCAGCCCCAGCGTGGCCACCACGCCGCCCGCCACCCCGACCAGGCGGTAGCCGATAAAGGTGGAAACATTCACGGCGATCGCCCCCGGGGTACACTGCGCCAGGGCGTAGTAGTCCATCATTTCTTCCTCGGTGGCCCAGCCGCGGCGCTCCACCAGCTCGTTCTGCATCATGGGCAGCATGGCGTAGCCGCCGCCGATGGTCAGCACACCGATGCGGGCAAAGGAGACAAAAAGCTCTCCCAGTTTTTTCAGCATAGCTTCCTCCTTTGGGGTATTCGGAATGTCCCCATTGTAGCACCGAACCGCGCCGCGCGCAATGGGCGGCACATCGCCGGTTCTCCGCCGGCCGAACCCCGCCGCAAAGCAACGTCCCCGCGGCAGCACTGCCGCGGGGACGGTCTGTTTTCGGTCACAGCCTGGAAGGATCGCCCCAGGTAAAGCCCTTGGCGGCCACGCCGTCGATGACCTGCTCCAGAATGTTGGCGTTGGTCTTGCTGACGGCGTGCAGCAGGTAGATCATTCCCGGACAGGCGCTGTCCACGATCTTTTGCAGCGATTCGGCCTCCCCGGGCTGTGCGTCGGTCAGCCAGTCCTTGTAGGCAAAGCTCCAAAAGACCGATTTGTAACCCAGCTGCTGTACCTCAGCCAGCGCCCGCTCGCTGAAATTGCCGCTGGGGAAGCGGAAGTATTTCATCTCGTAGTTAAAGTTTTCCTTCATATAGTTGTGCAGCTGCATCAGGTCCTGCTCCGCCTCCTCCACCGACAGGCCGGAGTAGTTGGGGTGCTTCCAGCTGTGGTTGCCCACCACGTGCCCCTCGTCGATCATCCGCTGCACCAGCTCCGGCTCGGACTTGGCAAAGTCCCCGGTGATGAAGAACATGGCCTTGACCCCCTTTTCCTTCAGGGTGTCCAGGATATCGCCGGAAAGGCCGTATTCGTAGCCCTCGTCAAAGGTCATGTACACCTCCTCGGACTGCTCGCTGAGAAAGACGGCGTTATAGCCGCCATAGGTCTTGTTGTAAAGCAGCGCGCCCTGGCTGCGATTTTTTTCGTCCTTGGGGCCGCCGGGGCCCCAGTCCTTGCTTTCGGTGGAAAGGCCGGAGAGCTTTTCGGCATCCACCCCCGCCGCGGTGGTGATATTCTCATTGCCGAGAGTATCATCGCCTGTCACGCCGTAGTCGGTATCGTATTGATTATCCTTATTTTCGGTATTGCCGTGGGTATCGTTCTGCTCCTCCATCGTCCCGCCGGGGTAGTTGGGGTCGTTTTCGTTATAGGTGGGCTGGCAGCCCGTCAGCAGCAGGACCGCCGCAAACAGAAGTGCAACACAGCGTTTTTTCATGGTCGTTTCGCCTTTCTATTTGTATTATCCGTTTCATATTATACGTCTTGTATTTTTTGGTGCTTTTCTGCACCTACATTGTACCACATTCGACGGTATAAATCCTCACCAAATTTTGCAAACTACATCTGAAACGAAAAATTCGCGCGCGGGGCCGCTGGGAATGGACGGTGCCCCCGCAAGGCCGGCTGCGCGGCAACGCCCGCCGGCGGCCCGCAGGGCGTTCCGGCTCCGCCGGAACCGGCGGCCTCCGGCCGCCGCAGCCGCCCCTGCGGGGCGGCCGGCCCTGCGGGCCGTCCCCGCCCCCTGCGCAAACCCAAAGGAGGAACCATATGCAGACTACCATCATCAGCCGGGTACGCGGCTACGAGATCCTGGACAGCCGGGGCAACCCCACCGTGCAGGCGGAGGTCACCCTGGAGTGCGGCGTCACCGGCGTCGCAGCCGTTCCCAGCGGCGCTTCCACCGGCGCGCACGAAGCCTGCGAAAAACGGGACACCGAAAAAAGCCGCTACGGCGGCAAGGGGGTGCAGGGCGCCGTCGCCGCGGTCAACGGCGAGCTGGCCGAAGCCCTGCGGGGCCGGGATGCCGCCGATCAGGCCGCCCTTGACCGGCTGCTGTGCGAAACCGACGGCGCCGAAAACAAATCCCGGCTGGGAGCCAACGCCCTTTTGGGGGTCAGCCTGGCGGCGGCGCACGCCGCCGCCGCGGCCTGCCGGCTGCCGCTGTGGCAGTACCTGACGCAGCAGACCGGCCGGCAGCCCTGCCTGCCGCGTCCCATGATGAACATCCTCAATGGAGGAAGGCACGCCGCCAACAATATCGATATCCAGGAGTTCATGATCATCCCCCTGGGGTGCCCCACCTTTGCCCGCGGACTGGAACGCTGCGTGCGGGTCACCCACCGGCTGGGTCGGCTGCTGGAGGAGCGGGGGCTGGCCTGCGGCGTGGGGGACGAGGGGGGCTTTGCGCCCCGGCTGGCCTGCGAAGAGGATGCGCTGGACCTGATCCTGCGGGCGATCGAGGACTGCGGGCTGCGCCCCGGCGAGGAAATGGCGCTGGCGCTGGATGCCGCCGCCGGGGAATGGCAGACCGAAAACGGGCTGTATCTGCTGCCCAAGGCCAACCGCCTGCGTACGGCGGAGGATCTGGCGGAATACTGGCAGTCGCTGACCGCAAAGTACCCGATCATTTCTCTGGAGGATCCCGCCGGCGAGGATGACTGGCCGCTGTGGCAGCGCCTGACCGAAGCGCTGGGCGAACGGATCCAGCTGGTGGGGGACGACCTTTTTGTCACACAGCAGGCCCGGCTGGAGCTGGGACTGGCCCGGGGCGCGGCCAACGCCGTCCTCATCAAGCCGAACCAGGTGGGCACCCTGACCGAAACACTGCAAACGGTGGCGCTGGCGCAGCAGCGGGGCTACGGGGCTATCCTCAGCCACCGCAGCGGCGAAACCGAGGATACCACCATCGCCGACCTGGCCGTCGCCACCGGCTGCGGGCAGATCAAAACCGGGGCGCCCTGCCGCGGCGAGCGTACCGCCAAGTACAACCGCCTGCTGCGCATCCAAGCGGCGCTGGAGCAGCCGGAAGCATAACGGGCGCCCGCCCGCAAAAGGCCCCTGCCGGAAACGATCCGGCAGGGGCCTGCTTTTGGGTGTTCTGCGGCGCCCGGGATCACTCCTGCGGCAGCGCCTCGTTTTCGCTCAGCTCCAGGAACGCGTCACAGAGCTTCTGCATCTCATCATAGGTCAGGGTGATGCCCTTGCCCATCTTGGTGTGGTCGGGGGCCCACTCCCGCAGGTCGAATTTGGGGTCGCGGTCGTTCCAGCTTACCAGGTTCAGCTCCTTGCTCCAGCCCTTGCTGCCTTCGGCCAGGGTAGCCAGGTGCTGCACGATCTCGTATTTCAGTTCCGCCATGGCATTTTCCGCCTTTCCAAAAGATTAAATGGGGTTACTTGCCGGCGGCCTCCGCCGCGGCCTTTTTCCTGGCCCACTCCCGCATCCGCAGGTTGTGGTCCAGCTGGCGCTTGCGCAGCCGCAGGCTCTTGGGGGTGACCTCCAGCAGCTCGTCCTCCGCCAAAAACTCCAGCGATTCCTCCAGGCTGAGGATGCGGGGCGGCACCAGCCGCAGGGCGTCATCGCTGCCGGAGGCGCGGGTGTTGGTCAGGTGCTTGGTCTTGCAGACATTTACGGTGATATCCTCGCCCTTGGGGTTCTGGCCCACCACCATGCCGGCATACACCTCGGTACCGGGGGTAATGAACATGGTGCCGCGGTCCTGCACGTTAAAGATGCCGTAGGCCACGGCGGTGCCGGTCTCAAAGGCGATCAGGCTGCCGGAATGACGGCCGGGGATCTCGCCCTTGTAGGCTTCGTAGCCGTGGAACACCGAGGACATGATGCCCTCGCCCTTGGTATCGGTCAAAAATTCGCTGCGGTAGCCAAACAGCCCGCGCGCGGGGATCAGGAAGGTCAGCCGCATCCGCTCGCCCTGGGGGTGCATCTCCTGCAGCTCGCCCTTGCGGGGACCCATCTTTTCCATCACGGTGCCCACGCTGTCCGCGGGCACGTCGATGGTCAGCTCCTCGATCGGTTCGCACTTTTTGCCGCCGATCTCCTGGTACAGCACGCGGGGCGCGCCCACCTGAAACTCATAGCCCTCGCGGCGCATCGTTTCGATGAGGATGGACAGGTGCATCTCGCCGCGGCCCAGCACCCGGAAGCTGTCGGTGGAATCGGTATCCTTCACGTGCAGCGAAACGTCCTTCAGCAGCTCCCGGTACAGCCGGTCGCGGATCTGGCGGGAGGTGACAAATTTCCCCTCCTTGCCGGCAAAGGGCGAATCGTTGACCGAAAAGGTCATTTCGATGGTCGGCTCGCTGATCTTGACGAAGGGGATGGAAACAGGGGCGGCGGGGTCGCACAGGGTATTGCCGATGGTGATGCTCTCGATGCCGGAAAAGGCGACGATATCGCCGACGCAGGCGCTTTCCACCGGGGTCTTTTTCAGCCCGTCGTACTGGTACAGGGCGGTGATCTTGCCGTTGGTCCTCAGGTCGGGGTTGTGGTAGTCGCAGACGGTGACCGCCATATTCTGCCGGATGGTGCCGGCGGTGATCTTGCCTACGCCGATGCGCCCGACAAAGGAGGAATAATCCACGCTGGAGACCAGCATGGCCAGCGGCGCGTTCTCATCGCCCTCCGGCGGCCGGATATGCTCCAGAATGGTATCGAACAGGGGCTTGAGGTCCTGCCCGAACTGGTGGGGGCTGAAGGAAGCCGCGCCCTGCCGGGCCGAGCAGAACACCACGGGGGCGTCCAGCTGCTCGTCGGAAGCGCCGAGATCCAGCATCAGCTCCAGCACCTCGTCCACTACCTCGTCCAGACGGGCGTCGGGGCGGTCCACCTTATTGATGACGATGATGACGGTCAGGTCCTGCGCCAGCGCCTTTTCCAGCACAAAGCGGGTCTGGGGCATGGGGCCTTCCGCCGCGTCCACCAGCAGCAGCACGCCATCCACCATCTTCAACACCCGCTCCACCTCGCCGCCGAAGTCGGCGTGTCCGGGGGTATCCACTATGTTGATCTTGACGCCGTTGTAGGTGGTGGAGGTGTTCTTTGCCAGAATAGTGATGCCGCGCTCCCGTTCCAGGTCGCCGGAATCCATCACGCGGTCCTGCACCACCTGGTTATCGCGGAAGGTGCCGCCCTGCTTGAGCATTTCGTTGACCAGGGTGGTCTTGCCGTGGTCTACGTGGGCGATGATAGCGATGTTTCTTAAATCTTCTCTAACCAAGGGAGATTCGTCCTTTCTGTGCGGGCGGCGGGGCCGCCCCTTACCTTTAGTATAACTGAGATATTATAGCACCCTGTTTGGGCGGGCGCAAGGGCGGCGGGCAAAAAAGCGTCAAAAAGCCCCCGCCGCTGGGGCGGGGGACTTCGTTCCAATGATCGATCCGGGCCGGGACGGTCAGCCCTCCAGGTCCTTCAGCTCGTCGGCTTCGGCCTTTTCCACCGCGATGCGGCCGTCCCGCAGCGTTTTCACCTGCGATTTGTGGTAATAGGCGACGGCGCCCTCCTCGGCGTGGTCCAGGTGGACCTTCAGGTCGCCGGTCAGCAGGTTGACCTCGGTGACGCGGCCGCGGCCGTCGGGGGTCTGCACAATGGCGCCCGCCTTGGGGGTGGAGCGCAGCAGATCCTCGTAGGCGGCCTGCTCGTACTTCAGGCAGCACATCAGGCGGCCGCAGGCGCCGCTGATCTTGGTGGGGTTGAGGGAAAGGCCCTGCTCCTTGGCCATTTTGATGGAAACGGGCTGGAACTCGCCCAAAAAGCTGGCGCAGCAGAAGGGGCGTCCGCAGATGCCCAGCCCTCCCAGCATTTTGGCTTCGTCCCGCACGCCGATCTGCCGCAGCTCGATGCGGGTGCGGAACACCCCGGCCAGCTCCTTGACCAGCTCGCGGAAATCCACCCGGCCGTCGGCGGTAAAGTAGAACAGGATCTTGCTGCCGTCAAAGGCGTACTCCACCTCCACCAGCTTCATTTCCAGCTTGCACAGGGCAATCTTTTCCTGCGCGATGCGGAACGCCTTCTGCTCCTTTTTGCGGTTTTCCTCCACCCGGCGCAGGTCCTCCGGCGTGGCGGGCCGGGTCACCTTTTTCAGCGGCTTTACCACCTTTTCGGGGTCAATCTCACGGTTGGCGATGGCGACGGTGCCGCATTCGGTGCCGCGGGCGGTCTCCACCACCACCGGCTGTCCCACGCGGTAGCTGCCGCCGTCGGGGTCAAAATAATAGATCTTGCCGACTTCCTTAAATCGGACGCCGATAATTTCTGCCATAAACGGTACTCCTTTATATTTCTAACATCTGGGATGTGTGAATTCTTCCGCGGTCCTTTTTGCCCGTTCCGGCCATGGCCGCCCCTCAGCGGCGGCACCGGCTGGTCAGCAGCGCGGTGACCAGCGGCAGGTAGGCGTTGCGCTCGCACATCTGCAGCAGCGGGGCGATCCGGGCGCGGCAGCGGGCAGCGCTTTGGACGGGCAGGTTATAAATTTCCCGCAGGGTGGGGTTGGCCAGCAGCCCGGCCAGCGTTTCCAGCAGGGCGGTATAGGCGGCCCGGTCCTTTTCCAGCGGGGCGGCTGCCGCCAGCACCCGGTAGGGATTGGCCATCGCCAGCCCCGCCAGCATCTCCTCGGCGGCGGCATAGCGCTTCTGCACCGCGGCGTCCCGCAGCAGAGCCGCGCCGGTCTCCGGGCTGCCGCCGCAGCGGATCAGCGCACGGCTCAGCTCCTCCTCGGAGCGGCCCGGCGCCAGCCGGCGCATCCGCTCCAGGCAGTCCGCGTCGCCGGCAGGCGGCAGGGAACAGCAGGTAACACGGGAAAGCACGGTAGGCAGCAGCCGGTAGCGGTTGGTGCAGGTCAGAATGAAAAAAGTGTCCTCCGGCGGCTCCTCGATGATCTTCAGCAGCAGATTCTGTCCCTCGGGGGTCATGCGCTCCGCCATCTGCAGGATGACCGCCTTGGCCGGCGCTTCCACCGGGGTGCAGAACAGCTCTGCCCGCAGGCGGCGCAGGCTCTCCTTTTTATAGATATCCTTGTCCTCGTCGGGATCGTACAGCAGCAGGTCGGGGTGCGCCCCCGTGAGCACCTTGCGGCAGGCGGGGCACTGTCCGCACATGCTGCCGCCGCCCTGCCGGCACAACAGCGCCCCCGCCAGTCCCAGTGCCGTATCCCGCAGCAGGGCGGGACTGGCAGCCTCCAGACAGACGGCGTGGGTCAGCCGGCCTGCTTTGAGCGCTGCGGCAACGGGCGCCGGCAGCGGCGGGACGCTGCGCAGCGTATAGCGGCGTTCACCGGTAAACCCACGCAGCGGCTCAGAGTTTTTCATACCGCTCCACATCCAGCACAAAGATGGTAGCGCCGCCGACGGTCACCTGGACCGGTACCCCGGCGTACATTCCGGCATTAAAGGACGTGTTGCCGGAGACCATCTTATTGCGCTTGCAGCTGTTTTCCCCAATAATGTGGATGGCCTCATCCACCCGCTCGGCGTCGGTCCCCACCAGCATGGTGGTATTGCCGGAAAGCAAAAAGCCGCCGGTGGTGGCCAGCCGCGTCACCGAAAACCCGGCCTTGGTCAGGGCGCGGGAGGCGGCGGTGCTGTCCTCGTTGGATACGATGGCGATGATCAGCTTCTGCATCATGATACCTCCTCTCAGGAGTTACGGCAAGAGCCGTAAACTATACCAAGTTTATTATAGCAGGTCTCCCCGTCGATTGCAAAGGAAACTCTGCGGCGAAACGCGGCAAAACAGCGCGCAAAAAGGCCCCTGCCGCGGCAGAGGCCCTCCAAAGCCGGCTTACACCGGAATATACTGCTCCAGCAGCTCGCGCACCTCTTCGGTGTTGTCGATCATCAGCAGCACGTGGTAATCCCCCAGCGTGTAGATGACGCCGTTCTGGGCCAGTTCGCTGGAGCCGTAGATATCGTAGTTGGAAAACAGGCTGGCCCGGCTGCTGCGGATGGTAACCAACAGATCCCTGGCAGCGGTCTCCTGCCCGGCCTTCGGCACCACCAGAATGACATCCGCGATGCCAAAGCGACCGTCGGTATAGCGCCCGTACACGGCGGAGAGACAGGAGGTATCCACCCCGAAATCCGCCTCCAGCCGCTCGGCGGTGGCATCCTGCACCCCCAGGATGGGCACATTAAAATAGATCGCATCCAGCGCGTCGGCGATCCCCTCGCCGGTCGCTGTGCTCTGCCTGCCCGTTTCCGGCTCCGGCAGTGGGTAGGTCTGCTGAAAGCCCTGGAAAATGAACAGCACCAGCACTACCAGCGACGCCACAACGATGATGAGCTTCCGCATAACGGCCCCCCTTTCCCGGATTGGTTTCTTCTCAAAGTATAGCGGCCGCCGGGGGGCCGTGTCAAGGAAAAGCCGCTGTTTTTCACAGACTGTTCAACTTTGCGGGGGATCGTTCCGACGGCAGCACCGCCGGTTTTTTCGGGGCGCGCACCGGCACACGGGGTTTGACATACCTTATCAGTACGGCCGGTTCGGCCCGCTGCCGGTCTGCGCTTTGCCGGGGTCGCCCGCAGGGCAAACCGTCCTTCGGACGGTTTCGGCGGCCTTCGGCCGCCGCGCCCGCGCCCCCGCGGGGGCGCGGGCGGCCCTGCGGGCGGCATTCTCTTGCCGCCTGTGTGCCTTTCACAAAAAAGCCGCCCTCCCGGCGGCAAAACGCATTGACTTTACCGGAACTGCGTGATAGAATTGATGAAAAATTTTATGGGGACCAACTCGGCCCGCCGCGAAGGAGTGAGTTCGATGAGCAACATCCCGGAACTGTTCGGAAGCCTTGTTTTTGACGATTCGGTACAGCAAAAGCGCCTGCCCCACGATACCTACCGCCGCCTGCGGGAGATCATACGCACCGGGGAACCGCTGGATGCCGCCGTGGCCGATGTCATCGCCAATGTGATGAAAGCATGGGCGTTGGATCACGGCGCCACCCATTTTACCCACTGGTTCCAGCCCATGACCGGCGTCACCGCCGAAAAGCACGACAGTTTCCTCACCCCCGCGGGGGAGGGCGTCATCATGGTCTTTTCCGGGCGGGAGCTCATCAAGGGCGAGCCGGATGCCAGCAGCTTCCCCAGCGGCGGCCTGCGCGCCACCTTTGAGGCCCGGGGCTACACCGCCTGGGACCCCACCAGCCCCGCTTTCATCAAGGATCACTGCCTGTACATCCCCACCGCCTTCTGCAGCTACACCGGCGAAGCGCTGGATAAAAAGACCCCCCTGCTGCGCAGTATGCACACCCTCAACCGGCAGGCGCTGCGCTTTCTGCGGGCCATGGGGGATACCGAAACCCACAGCGTCACCCCCACCGTCGGGGCGGAGCAGGAGTATTTCCTGATCCCACGGGAGCTGTACGAGCAGCGCCGCGACCTGCGCTACACCGGGCGCACCCTCTTCGGGGCAAAGGCGCCCAAGGGGCAGGAGCTGGATGACCACTATTTCGGCGTCATCAAGCCGCAGGTGCAGGCCTACATGAAGGAGCTGGACGAGGAGCTGTGGAAGCTGGGCGTCATGGCCAAGACCGAGCACAACGAGGTCGCCCCCGCCCAGCACGAGCTGGCGCCCTTTTACACCACCACCAATATCGCCGCCGACCACAACCAGTTGATGATGGAGCTGATGCAGCGCATCGCGCAAAAGCATGGCATGGTGTGCCTGCTGGCCGAAAAGCCCTTTGCCGGCGTAAACGGCAGCGGCAAGCACAATAACTGGTCGCTGGTGACCGATACCGGCCGCAATCTGCTGGACGGCGGCAGCAACCCCGCCGCCAATCCCGTCTTTCTGCTGACGCTTGCGGCTGTCATCGCCGCCGTGGATGAATACCAGGCGCTGCTGCGCATCACGGTGGCCACCGCCGGCAACGATCACCGGCTGGGCGCCGCCGAAGCGCCGCCCGCCATCCTCTCCATCTTCCTGGGGGAGGCGCTGCAGAACACGCTAGTGCAGGCCGCCTGCGGGCAGGGCAGCACCGCTGCCCGCAGGGAGCTGGAAATGCACGTCCCGGTCATGCCGCATCTGCACCAGGATGACAGCGACCGCAACCGAACCTCCCCCTTTGCCTTCACTGGCAACAAGTTCGAATTCCGCATGCTGGGCAGCAGCCAGTCCATCAGTGACCCCAACACGGTGCTGAATACCGCCGTGGCGGAAATGCTGGGCCGCTTTGCCGACTGCCTGGAGCAGGCTGAGGACCGCGAAGCCGCCTGCCGTACCCTGCTGCAGCAGGTGCTGGAGCAGCACGGCCGCATCCTGTTCAACGGGGACGGCTACAGCGAGGAGTGGCAGCAGGAGGCTGCCCGCCGGGGGCTTTTGAACCTGCGCACCGCGCCGGAGGCCTTTGCCCACCTCACCGACCGCCAAAACGTGGAGCTGTTTGCCCGCCACGGCATCTTTACCGCCGCGGAGCTGGCCTCCCGACAGGAGATCCACTACGAAACCTACGCCAAGAACGTCCGCATTGAAGCCTCCGTCATGGTGGAGATGGTGCGCCGCCAGATCCTCCCCGCAGGGCTTGCCTGGGTGCGGGAGCTGGGCCGGACCAGCCGTGCCAAGCAGGAGATCAGCCCGCTGCTGAGCTGCAAGGCGGAGGAGCTGCTGGGCACCCAGGCCTCCAACCTTAACGATATGCTGCTGGCTGCCTGTACCGTACTGGAAGGGCTGCTGCGGGAATTCCCCGCCGGCAGCGAGGAGGAAAAGGCGCTGTACTGCCGCGATAAGCTGCTGCCCGCCATGGCCGAACTGCGTCAGGCCGCCGATGGTCTGGAGCAGCTCTGCCCCGCCGACCTGTGGCCCATGCCCACCTACGGCGACCTGCTGTACGGGGTGTAATATACATATTGAACAACAAAGGGGCCGCCTTTCCGACAGGGAGGGCGGCCTTTTACATTTATTTCATCATTTGTTCACGCCTCATTCTTTACAGGGAATTTTATATATGCCAAAAAAGAGAAAACAAAGGGGAAAACGGGCTTTTGTCCCCGACACATACTCCGGGCCCCGGCTGCGTCGATCCCCCGCGTCAGCGTTTGCCGGCCAAGCAGAAAAGGAAGCCATATCCCGCAATTCTGCCGCAGCCGGTGTGCCGGGATCGGAATCCGACTGTTCCTGCGCGACCGTTGCCCCTTACGCGCTTTCGGGGGATAGCGGTGCCGTCGCCATTCTGCTTGAAAAGCCAGTTGGACTTGTTTTTAGTGTCCGCATGGTAGACCGGTATGGCAACCGCCCGCGCATATGTTGAATCAGAAATTGCAATCGGGACTTTAACCCCCATAGGATATCCCGTTCGTATTGTCTGTTAACAAGGAGACGCCAATCATGAAGCATCGTATTATCCCTTTTTTATCGGTCCTATTGCTTGTCAGCCTGCTGCTGGCCGGCTGCGGAAAAGAGCCTGCCGTTACCGGGCTCTCCGATGAGGAATTCCACCAATATTTTGCCGAGGACTACGCCCGGCCGGTGAGCAATATCACCGAGATCGTGGAGGAAAACGGCGGGCTTTCGCTGAAAACCGATGTCGCTCCCATAGCCGCCATGATGGACGGTACGGTGGTCTATGCCGCGGATTACGGCTGGAACCATGGCTACGGCAGGCTGGCACTGGTGCAGCAGGAGGACTGCTATCTGCTGTATGCCCACTGCTCCAGGGTAACGGTAAAAACCGGCGATACCCTAAAGCAGGGTGATAAGATAGGAGAAGCCAGCAGCACCGGACATACCGATAACAGCGTCCGGTTGGGGGTGTACCACTTCCCGCTGGAGGAGGTCGCGCTGGTAACGGATGCCGACGGCACGGTGACCGGCTTTACAGTCAATGGCGTAGAGCCCTCGTTGGAATAGAATAACAGCATAATTCAAAACCCCCGCCCTGAGAAATCGGGGCGGGGGTTTTCTGTGCAGGGAGCCGGGAGGGGACGACCCGCAGGGCCGGCGGCGCTTTGCGCCACCGTGGGCGGCCTTCGGCCGCTCAAACCGTCCTGCGGACGGTTTGCCCTGCGGGCCTGACCGGCGCCCTGCAGATGTTTCCGGGGGATGTTACTGCTTTTCGGCTTCTGCCTTGCGGCTTTCGGCCTCGCGCTGCTGCTCATCCGCTTCGGCGGAGGCCAGCTTGCCGCTCAGGGCCTCCCACTGCAGCAGGCGCTCGTAGCGGCCGGCCGCCGCCACCTCGGCACGGTCAAACAGCCGGTCGGCGCGGTCGGGATAGGTGCGCATCAGGGCGCTGTACCGCACCTCGTTCTTCAGGAACTCCTGATAGTCACCGGTGGGCGCCTTGCTGTCCATCTGGAAGGGGTTTTTGCCCTCCGCCTTGCGGCGGGGGTCGTACCGGAACAGGTTCCAATAGCCGCAGGCCACCGCCTTTTTCATTTCAAGATCGGCGTTTACCATACCACCCCGGATCCCATGGTTGATGCAGGGAGAGTAGGCGATGATCAGCGACGGCCCGTTAAAGCTCTCGGCCTCCCGCATGGCGCGCAGCGTCTGGTTAAAGTCCGCGCCCAGCGCCACCTGCGCCACGTATACGCTGCCGTAGGTCATCATCATATAGGCCAGGTCCTTCTTGGTGCCCTCCTTTCCGTTGGCGGCAAACTGCGCCACCGCGCCGGTGGGGGTCGCCTTGCTCATCTGCCCGCCGGTATTGGAGTACACCTCGGTATCAAAGACCAGCACGTTGACGTCGGCGCCGGTGGAAAGCACGTGGTCCAGCCCGCCAAAGCCGATATCGTAGGCCCAGCCGTCGCCGCCCAGGATCCAGTTGGATTTTTTGCTGAGGAACTGCTTGTGATGCAGCAGCTGCTGGGCGCGGGGATCCAGACTCTTGGAAAGCACCTCGATGAGGGTATCGGTGGCGGCCAGGTTGGCCTCGCCGTCCTCCAGCGTGGCCAGATAGCCCTCCAGCGCCTCCTTTTCGTGCGGTGCCTCGATCTCGCCCACCAGCGCCGTGGCCTCGCGGATCAGGCGCTTTCTCATGGTATCCTGCGCCAGGTACATGCCGTAGCCGTACTCGGCGTTATCCTCAAACAGCGAGTTGGCCCAGGCCGGGCCCTGGCCTTTTTCGTTTTTGGTATAGGGGATGCCGGGCGCCGAACCGCCCCAGATGGAGGAGCATCCGGTGGCGTTGGCGATATACATCCGCGGGCCGAACAGCTGGGTCAGCAGCTTGGCGTAAGGGGTCTCGCCGCAGCCCGCGCAGGCGCCGGAGAACTCCAGCATCGGCTGGCGGAACTGGCTGCCCTTTACGGTATCGACGCCGAACTTCTGCATCACCGCCGGCTTGGGGGGCAGGTCCCGTCCGTAGTCGAAGTAGGTCTGGCGGGGCTTTTCTCCCTCCAGACGGGCCATGGCCAGCGCCTTCTGGCCCTTTTTGCCGGGGCAGATGCCCACGCACAGGGTACAGCCGGTGCAGTCCATCACGCTGGCGGTCACGGCAAAGCGGTGTCCGGCCAGGCCGGTCATGGGCAGGTGGGGCATACCGGCGGGGGCGGTCTCCGCCTCGGCCTCGGTCATCACAACGGGGCGGATGACGGCGTGCGGGCACACCAGCGAGCAGAGGTTGCACTGGATGCAGTTTTCCGGCAGCCATGTGGGTACCTCGCGGGCGATGCCCCGCTTTTCGTAGTTGGAGGTGCCCAGCGGCAGGTGGCCGTCCTCCCGGCCCAGGAAAATGGAAACCGGCAGGTCGTCGCCCTTCTGCAGGTCCGCGGGGATCTGGATGCGGTTGACGTATTCCACCAGCTCGGGGTCGCGGCCGGTGGCGTAGAAGTGGACAAAATCGCCGCGCTGGCTGGCCCAGTGCGCCGGGATGGGGATCTCGCGGACGTCGGAAAAGCCGCGCTCGATGGCGGCGTGGTTCATTGCCACGATATCGTCGCCCTTGGCGCCGTAGGCGCGGGTGGCGGCGTCCTTCATCAGCTGCAGCGCCTGCTCGGCGGGGATGATGCCGGTCAGGCGGAAGAACGCGGCCTGCAGCACGGTGTTCACCCGGCCGCCCAGGCCCAGCTCCTTGCCGATGGCGTTGGCGTCGATGGTATACAGGTGGATCTTGTTCTTGGCCAGGAAGGACTTTCCATCGCCGGTCAGGCGGCGCTCCAGCTCCTCCATGCTCCAGCCGCAGTTCAGCAAAAAGATGCCGCCGGGCTTGATGTCATGGACCATATCGTACTTGCCGATATAGGCGGGGTTATGGCAGGCCACAAAGTCCGCCTTGCTCACCAGGTAGGTGGATTTGATGGGCTCGCGGCCAAAGCGCAGATGGCTGACCGTCAGGCCGCCGCTCTTTTTGGAATCGTAGGAAAAATACCCCTGCGCATACAGGTCGGTGTTGTCTCCGATGATCTTGATGGAGTTTTTGTTGGCGCCCACGGTACCGTCGGAGCCCAGGCCCCAGAATTTGCAGCAGACGGTGGATTCCGGGGTAGTATCGGCAAATTCGGTCTCCAGCAGCGAAAGGTAGGTCACGTCGTCGGTGATGCCCACGGTAAAGCGGGGCTTTTCGCCGGTTTTGGCGTTGCGGTACACCGCAAAGATCTGGCTGGGGGTCACATCCTTGCTGCCCAGGCCGTAGCGGCCGGTGTAGACCGGCACCGCTTCAAACCGGCTGCCGCGCAGCGCCGCCACCACATCCAGGTACAGCGGCTCGCCGATGGAGCCCGGCTCCTTGGTGCGGTCCAGCACGGTGATGGATTTGACCGAATCCGGCAGGGCGCGCAGCAGATGCTCCCGGGAGAAGGGGCGGTACAGCCGCACCTTGATGAGGCCCGCCTTCTGGCCGTTGGCCCGCTTGTAGTCGATGACCTCCTCGATGGTCTCGCACACCGAGCCCATCGCCACGATGACCTCCTCGGCGTCTGGATCGCCGTAGTAGTCGAACAGGTGGTAGTTGCTGCCGATCATCGCGTTGATCTTGTTCATATATTCCTCTACCACGCGGGGCAGGGTATCGTAGAACTGGTTGGCGACCTCCCGCTCCTGGAAGTAGATGTCGGGGTTCTGGGCGCTGCCACGCAGCACGGGGCGGTTGGGGGAAAGCCCGCGGTAGCGGAAGGTATCCACCGCGGAGCGATCCAGCAGCTCCTCCAGCTGGGCGTTGTCCCACACCTCTATCTTCTGGATCTCGTGGGAGGTACGGAAGCCATCGAAGAAATGCAGAAAGGGGATGCGCCGCTTGATGGATGCCAGGTGAGCGATGGGCGCCAGGTCCATTACCTCCTGCACGCTGCTGGTGCACAGCATGGCAAAGCCGGTCTGCCGGCAGGCATAGATATCGCTGTGGTCGCCGAAGATGGAAAGGGCGTGGGTAGCCAGCGCGCGGGCCGAACAGTGGATGACGCAGGGCAGCAGCTCGCCGGCCATTTTATACATATTGGGGATCATCAGCAGCAGCCCCTGAGAGGCGGTAAAGGTGGTGGTCAGCGCCCCCGCCGCCAGCGAACCGTGCACCGTACCGGCCACGCCGCCCTCGCTCTGCATCTCGATGACGCGCACCGGTTCGCCGAACAGGTTCAGCCGGCCGGCCGCCGCCCAGGCGTCGGTCAGCTCCGCCATCACGCTGGAAGGGGTGATGGGGTAGATGGCCGCCACATCGGTATAGGCGTAGGCCACATGGGCCGCCGCGGTGTTGCCGTCCATCGTCTTCATGTTTCGATTCATCTTGGTACCTCCCGCAGGCACAGGAAAAATTGTCATTATTATAACGCAAGTGTTATAATTTTGACGAATTTCCCCTTGTTTTTTGTTGGTTTAATACAATTCTACCACCGGTACCGGTCCGGTGTCTACAAAATAGATTTTTAACAAGTTAAAAATTCCCCTGCAAATTTCCGGGTCTTTTGTTATTCTTGCCCCAAATTTTTCCCTCCGGCCGCTGCAGGGCTGTCCGTTGCTTGCCGTCTGCCGCTATCTTTCCCCGAAAAATGCCGTTCACTCCGCAAAAAAATTTACACTCTTTTTCTTGTGGTCGGGGTTGTTATCGTCTATAATAACTTTATAGGCCCGTTTCTGGGGCATTTTGCGCAAAAAACACCGGAAAAAGGAGAGTTGATCCGCTATGGCGAGAGATATCGGCATCGATCTGGGTACTGCCAATACCCTTATTTACATGAAAGGCAAGGGCATCATCCTGCGGGAGCCCAGTGTGGTAGCGGTGGATATCCGCAATGATACCGTTAAATTTGTCGGCAACGAGGCCAAGGAGGTCATCGGACGCACCCCGGCTTCCATCGTGGCCGTGCGCCCGCTTAAGGACGGCGTCATCGCCGATTTTGATATCGCGGCCAGTATGCTGCAGCTCTTTATCCGCAAAACGCTGGGCAGCGTCACCTTTAACCGGCCCCGCATCGTCATCTGCATCCCCAGCGGGGTCACAGCGGTGGAGCGCCGCGCCGTGCGCGAGGTCGCCTTTAAGGCCGGCGCCCGCCAGGTCGCCATCGTGGAAGAGCCGATGGCCGCCGCCATCGGGGCCGGACTGCCGGTGGCGGAACCCACCGGCTGCATGGTGGTGGATATCGGCGGCGGCACCGCGGAAGTGGCCGTTATCTCAATGGGCTCCATCGTGGCCTCCCGCAGCGTCCGCACCGCCGGCGATGAATTCGAAAAGGAGATCATCGCCTACGTCAAGCGCAAATACAACGTCCTCATCGGCGACCGTACCGCCGAGGAGATCAAGCTGGCCATCGGCTCCGCCGCCCCCTACGAGGGCGAAGAGCCCTACTCGGTAATGGGCCGCAACCTGGTGGACGGCTTCCCCAAGGAGGTCACCCTGACCCCTGCCGAGATCCGCGAAGCGCTCAGCGAGCAGGTGGGCGTCATTATCGACGCCATCCTGACCACCCTGGAGCGCACTCCCCCGGAGCTTTCCGCCGATATCCTGGAAACCGGCATTACGCTGGCGGGCGGCGGCGCGCTGCTGCACGGGCTGGACCGCCTGGTGGCCCAGCAGACCGGCATGCCTGTCTTTATTGCGGAAGAACCGCTGGACTGCGTGGCCCGGGGCACCGGCGCCATTCTGGAATCGCCGGAGACCTACTCCCGCACCCTGTTTTTCGATAACCGCCCCACCCGGTAACCGGCCGCCAACCATAAGAGGGAAGATACAGCATGAAAGATTTTTTTCGCAGTAAGACCTTTAAAGTCATCGCCGTGCTGCTGGCTGCGGTGCTGGCCTTCTTTCTGCGTGCGGTATACACGGGCGAGCTGATGCCCACCCTTTCCCATCTCGGCGGCGCCGTGGCCACCCCGGTGGGGGAATTCTTCGCCGGCATCGGCCGGTCGCTGGAGGATTTCTTCCAGCCCATCTTACACGGACGGGAGCTGCAGAAGCAGAACGAGGAGCTGCAGGCGCTGGTCAATGAGCTGACCCGCCGCCAGGTGGATTACGACGAGCTGAAAAACCAGAACGACCTGTACCGCCAGTTCTTCAGCATCAGCGACAGCAACGCCGATTACACGCTGGAGCCTGCCACCGTCATCGCGCGGGTGGCGGATGATCCCTCCGGCTCCTTTATCATCAACATCGGCCAGGCGCAGGGCATCTGCTCCGGGATGCCGGTCATCACTGAGGATGGCCTGGTGGGCATCGTAGGCCGGGTCAGCGAGCAGTACTGCCGCGTCCTGACTCTCATGGACCCCACGGTCAACGTCGGCGTTCTGGACAGCGCCACGCTGGATACCGGCATCCTGACCGGTGACGTGAGTCTGGCCGCCGATAGCGCCGCCCGTATGGACTACCTGCGACTGCAAAGCGAGGCCGCCTCCGGCGACCTGATCATCACCAGCGGCTACGGCGGCATGATCCCGCAGGGGCTGACCGTCGGCTACCTTTCGGAAACCGCGCTGGCCGCGACCGGCCTGACGCTGGAAGGGCATGTCAGGCTTTCCGCCCTGCCGGAAAACGCCCGCCAGGTCTTTGTTATCACCGCTTACACCGTCAGCCGGGCCCCGGCGGAGGACCCCCCCGCCGGCGACGCTCCCTGATCCCGCCAAAGGAGGCGCAGCGTGCAGCTTTATCGTTGGTATATCCTCAAATACGGCGCCTACGCCCTGATGGCGGTGCTGCTGTTCCATCTGCAGTCCGTTCCCGGCCTGCTGGAGATCGGCGGGGTGCGTCCGCTGCCGCTGGCGGCGCTGGCCATGCTGGTCTCGCTGCTGGAGCGGGAGCTGCCCGGCGTGCTGTTTTCTGTCTTCTGCGGCTATCTGTGCGACCTGTATTCGGTGGCGCCGATGGGCTTTTATATGCTTACCCTTACGCTGTTCGGCCTGTTGGCCTGCCTTATCATCCGCAATTACCTGCAGCCCAGCCTGCCCATTATCTTGACAGCGGTGCTTATCATCGCCTTTTTGTGCCGGCTGCTGCTGTTTTTCTTCCGCTACACCCTGGCGGGGGTGCCCCACGCAGGCAGTCTGCTGCTGCGCTACGACCTGCCCCACGCCGTCTATTCGGCGCTGTTTGTAATCCCGCTTTATTTCCCGGTCCGGGCGCTGCACCGCATGGCGGAGACCCGTACGGCCACCCGTCTGTAACGCTGCCCCTCGCCGGCTTTCTGCCAAAACGCAGCTTTCGGCCCGCAGGGCGCTCCGGCGCAGCCGGAGCCGGCGTGCTCCGCACGCCGCGGCCGCCCGGGACGGCCGGCCCTGCGGGCCGCTTTCTCCCTGCCGCCCGGCGGCGCGCCCGTCATCCTACCCGAAAGGAGCTGAACGCCCGTGAACTCTTCCGAACGCCTGCGCTACATTGTGCTGGGGTCGCTGGTCGGCGCCGTTTTTCTCTTTTTTGTCGGGCAGATGATGGTCCTTCAGCTGCGGGACGGCGAGGAGTATGCCCGGCAAGCCACTGCCGGCACCTCCACCGTACAGCAAACCACTTCCGCCCGCGGGGAGATCGTGGACGCCTACGGCAAGGCCTTTACCGGCAATACCACCGTCTGCAATATCACCGTCGACAGCAACTACTTCAGCCCGCTGGAGCTGAACCCCCTGTTGCTGACCCTCACCGATCTCTGCCGGGAATACGGCTGCGCCTGGCGGGATGAACTGCCCCTTTCAGCCGAAGCCCCCTATCCCTTCACCGATGACGAGGCGGCGGTGCGGACGCTGCGCGGCAAGCTGCAGCTCAGCGAAAACGCCAGTCCGGAGGATGTCCTGTACTGGCTGCGGGATCTGTATAACCTGAACGACTACACCGATACCGACGTGCTGGACCGCCTGCGCGCCCGCAACAAGCTGGAGGGTCTTTCCGACGCCGAAGCGCTGGACTGGCTGCGCAATTACCGCCGCACCCCGCAGGCTACCGATGCGGAACTGATCGAATCGCTGCGCACCCAGTACCAGATGTTCCGCTACACCGAGGAGGAGCAGCGGCTGCTGTGCGGGATCCGCTACACCATGACCCTTTCGGAATTTTCCGCTTATAACCCCTACACCTTCGCCGTCGATATCAACGACGCTCTGCTGGCCGCGGTCAAGGAAAACAGTGCCCGCCTGCCCGGCGTGGACGGCGTCAGCATGCCGGTGCGCACCTACCTCACCGGCGATCTGGCCGCCCATGTGCTGGGCGTTACCGGCTCCATCAGCTCCGAGGAGTACAGCCGGCTCAAGGAGGACGGCGGCACCTATTCGATGCAGAATCCCTCCGGCTACCGCATCAGCGATACCATCGGCAAAAGCGGCATCGAGCGGGTGATGGAAAGCGAACTGCGGGGTCAGAACGGCTTGCGCACCGTGGTACAGGACCAGGACGGCAATGTCATCCGGGTGGAGGAAACGGTAAAAGCCGTCCCCGGCCATACCGTGCAGCTCACCCTGGTCCAGAATGTACAGGCCGCCGCGCAGCAGGCGCTGGCAGACCGTATCCAGTACCTGAACCAAAACGCCCCCGCCGGCCGCGGCAAGGAAGCGGAAGCCGGCGCCGTGGTGGCCGTCGACGTCAAAACCGGCGGGGTCATTGCCATGGCCAGCTACCCCACCTTCGATCTGAGCGAATACTACCAGAACTATTCCCAAATGGTGCAGCAAAGCCCCTCTCCGCTGCTGAACCGGGCCGCCCAGGGCCTGTATACCGTGGGCAGCACCTACAAGCCCGCGGTTTCGCTGGCGGCGCTGGATACCGGCACCATCACGGCCACCGAACGGGTCAACTGCACCGGGCGCTATACCTTTTACCGGGATTACCAGCCGGTCTGCGAGGGCGTTCACGGCCCCATCAGCGTCGTCGATGCCCTGCGGGTCTCCTGCAATATCTTTTTCTACGATATGGGCCGGCGCATGGGCATCGAGACCATCAACGAGTACAGCTACGCGCTGGGGCTGGGCCACGCCACCGGCATCGAGATCCCGGAGCAGGCGGGCCAGCTCTCCTCGCCGGAGACCCGCGCCGCCATCGGGGAGGAATGGTACGACAGCTACGATCTGCAGTCCGCCATCGGCCAGCTGGATAACCAGTTCACCATCCTGCAGATGGCCGGCTATACCGCCACCCTGGCCAGCCGCGGCCAGCGGCTGCAGATCCATCTGGTGGATAAAATATGGGACTACAATATGCAGAATGTGCTGTACCGGGCCGTTCCCACCGTCGTGGAGCAGATCGACGCTGCCGATGAGACCTGGGACGCCATCCGGGAGGGCATGATCCGCAGCTGCTACAATGACAGCTACGGCCGCGGCACCAGCTACGGCACCTGGGGCAGCACCCGGGGCAAAACCTGGAGCATGTACGGCGTGGATATCCTGGTCGCCGGCAAAACCGGCTCTCCGCAGCGGGGCGACGGCCTGGTCAATTCCTGCTTTATCTGCTACGCCCCCGCCGAAGACCCCGAGATTGCCGTGGCGGTCATCATCGAAAAGGGCTACGAGGGCGACCGCGCCGCGCCGGTGGCCCGCGCCGTGCTGGAGGAATATTTCTTCGGCGAAAACGGCAAGTACCACCAGAACAAGCTGAATTACGAGGCCGCCCGTCAGGCCGAAGCCGCCAAACCCGCCGAGTCCGCCGAAACCCCGTGATCCGGCAAGCAAAAAACGCTCTCCCCGCCGGGAGAGCGTTTTCAGTCTGCCTTGCCGCCGCGCTGCCAAAACGCCCCCGGCGATCCTTTCTGTCCGCAGAGGGCTCTTCCGTTCGCCGTCCCGCCGCGGCGGCGGGAAACAGGCGGCAAAAAAACCGGTCCCAGGATGGGGCCGGCCGTTTTTTGTCGTTTTATCTTTTGGGGTTTACAATATCCCGCCAATCCAGGTCGCCGTTTTCCAGGGCGTGGATCATAGCCTCGGCCGAAGCGATGTTGGTGGCGTAGGGGATGTTGTACACATCGCAAAGGCGCAGCAGACTGGCCTCGTCCGGCTCGGTGGCCTTGGCGCCGATGGGGTTGCGGAAGTACAGCAGCAGGTCGATCTCATTGCAGGAAATGCGCGAGGAGATCTGCTGGTCGCCGCCCTGGCTGCCCGCCATAAAGCAGGTGATGTTCAGGCCGGTCGCCTCCGAAACCAGCTTGCCCGTGGTGCCGGTGGCACACAGGGTGTGACGGCTCAGGATGCCGCAGTAAGCGATGCAGAACTGGACCATCAGTTCCTTTTTGGCGTCGTGAGCAATCAGTGCGATATTCATGGTAATGCCTCCTTTGGCAGTGTTTGCGGTCGGTAAAAAGGTCGGGCTTCTGGCGTCTGCTACGGCTGATACACCGCCAGCAGCGGGCAGCTCTCCCCGCACAGCCGCCGGGCGATGTTGCCGGTCGCGGCGCTGTAGGTCAGCTCGGCCCCTTCGGGGATCATGCCCAGCAGCCGCGCGCCGATGGCGTCCAGCACGGCGTCCAGGTGGGGATACCCCAGGTCTTTCGGCAGGCGGCGTCCCACCCGGTTAAAGATGGTACGCTGGCATTCGGCGCCCTGGCAGGCCCACCATTCAGCGGTCTTGGCGGCGGCCTCTACCGCCGCCGGGGTAAGGGTGGTCACCAGCGCCAGCAGCTGCGCCGCCGGCAGCAGTCCCTGCTGGAGGGCTCCCGCGCCGGGGGGGCAGCTCCACAGCAGTACATCGTACTGCTCCTCGCCTGCCAGCTCCTCCCGCAGCAGCTGCACCGCAGCCGCCTGCGGCGTCCAGTCGATGGCCGAAGGCCCCTGCAGCAGCGTCAGGCCCGCCGTACCGGTGGACAAAACGGCGTCGGCCAGGGTGCAGCGCCCTTCCAGCAGGTCGCCCAGGTCAAACAGGCCGTCCTCGCGCACTGCCAGCAGCCGGTTCATGCGGCGCAGTCCGGGCACCGCCTCCGCCAGCAGTACTTTTTTGCCCTGCCGGGCCATCTGCAGCCCCAGGGCGGCGGTAATGCTGCCGGTGCCGCAGCCGCTGCAGCCGGAAGTGATCACGATACTTTGCACGGCCGGCCCTCCCTTGGCTTTTCGGACGGAATGCAGAACAAAATAAGCTGTCGCACAGCCTCCTTGGCCCTATCTTACCATATCGTTCGGCAAAATGCAAAGGGTAGCTGCCGGCAAAAACAAATTTTGTGCAGGTTCCAATAGAAAGAACTCACAGATTACCACACACTGCCATATCCTGTCCCGCCGGCAGCCGGGTTTTGCAAAAATTACGCAAACCGCCCCGTTCCCCCGGGCTTTGCCGCCGGACTCTTCCCTTTTGCGCCGGACTGTGCTAAAATAGCCACAGACCGGCGCTGCGGCGCCCTTTTCCTCATTCTAACGGAAGGAAGTATTTTCCCTATGGCTATCCTCACCACCCGTCCCCGCGGCACCAATGACTTTCTGCCCGAACAGACCCCCCGCTGGCAGTACCTCGAGCGCACGCTGCTTTCCACCGCGGCGCTGTACGGCTTTGGGGAGATCCGCACCCCCACCTTCGAGCATACCGAGCTGTTCCAGCGCGGGGTAGGGGATACCACCGACGTGGTCAGCAAGGAGATGTATACCTTTACCGATAAGGGCGGCCGCTCGGTCACCCTGCGTCCGGAGGGCACCGCCGGCATCTGCCGCGCCGCCATCGAAAACGGCCTGCTGGGCGACGCTCTGCCCCTCAAGGTCAGCTATGTGTTCAACTGCTTCCGGTACGAAAAGGCGCAGCGGGGCCGCTACCGCCAGTTCCACCAGTTCGGCGTGGAATGCTACGGCGCCGCCGGGCCGCAGGCCGACGCCGAGATCCTCTCGCTGGCCTGGGAGGGGCTGCAGACTCTCGGTCTGCGGGAGCTGCAGCTCTCCGTCAATTCCATCGGCTGCCCCGCCTGCCGCGCCGAATACCACCGGGCGCTGCGCGCCTACTTTGAGGACCGCCGGGAGGAGCTGTGCGAGACCTGCCGGGAGCGTCTGGAGAAAAACCCCATGCGCATCCTGGACTGCAAATCCCCCGTCTGCGGCCAAATCGCCGCGGGCGCTCCCCGGGTACTGGATTACCTGTGCGGGGACTGCCGCGCCCATTTTGAGCGGGTGCAGTCGCTGCTGCGGGCGGCCAAGATCCCCTTTACCGTCGATGCCGGCATCGTGCGCGGGCTGGATTACTACACCCGCACCGTCTTTGAGATCTCGGTCCCCGGCTTTCCGGCGCTCTGCGGCGGCGGCCGGTACGGCGGGCTCTGCCGGCAGCTGGGCGGCCCGGATGTGGAGGGCATCGGCTTTGCCATGGGGCTGGAGCGCCTGCTGATGGTGATGGAGCAGCAGAACTGCGAATTCCCTCAGCCGCCGCAGTGCGACCTTTACATTGCCTCGATGGGCGAAGCCGCCGCGCAGGAGGCCTTCCGCCTTACCACCCTGCTGCGGCGGGAGGGCTACGCCGTGGAGTGCGACCTGATGGGCCGCAGCGTCAAGGCCCAGATGAAGTATGCCAACAAGCTCGGCGCGCTGTACAGCATGGTGCTGGGCGAAGCCGAGCTGGAGCAGGGCGCCGCCCGGCTCAAGCAGATGGCCACCGGCGAAGAAAAGCCGGTCCCGCTGGGAGAGGCCTTCTTCACCGCCTTCGAGCAGGAGATGCACAACGGCTGGTTTGCCGCCGCGGCCGAAGCCGCCGAGGGGCTTACCCGCTGAGTATCTGCCGCGCCGCCGTTTTCTGCGCCCTCGGCGGCAGAAAACCTTTGACAGCACGGGCCGATGTGCTATAATAGATTGCTAACAGGAATCTGCAAACGGAACCTCAACAATAAAAGGAGTGCAAAACTATGGCAGACACAATGAAAGGGCTGAAACGGACCCACTACTGCGGCGCCGTGACCCCCGAGCTGGTGGGCCGGGAGGTCGTGGTATGCGGCTGGGCGCAAAAAACCAGGGATATGGGCACGCTGGTCTTTATCGACCTGCGGGACCGCACCGGCATCGTCCAGCTGGCCTTTGATGATAAATCCGACGGCGAGCTGCTGGCCAAGGCACAGCGGGTCCGCGCCGAATACGTGCTGATGGCGCGGGGCGTCCTGCGCCGCCGCGAATCGGTCAATCACGATATCCCCACCGGCGAAGTGGAGGTCTATGTCACCGAGCTGCGGGTGCTGGCGGAAAGCGCCACCCCGCCCTTTGCCGTCAGCGATGACAGCCGCGGCGTCAAGGAGGAACTGCGCCTCAAGTACCGCTATCTGGATCTGCGCCGCCCCGAAATGCAGAACGCCATCGCCATGCGCCACCGCATCGTCAAGGTCGCGCGGGATTACTACGATACCAACGGCTTTTTGGAGATCGAAACCCCCGTTCTCATCAAATCTACCCCGGAGGGCGCCCGGGACTACCTGGTGCCCAGCCGGGTGCAGCAGGGCAAATTCTACGCCCTGCCCCAGTCCCCCCAGCTCTACAAGCAGATCCTCATGTGCTCCGGCTTCGACCGCTATATGCAGATCGCCCGCTGCTTCCGCGATGAAGACCTGCGTGCCGACCGCCAGCCGGAGTTCACCCAGATCGATATCGAGATGTCCTTCGTCGATGAGGAGGACGTCATGACCATGAACGAAGGCTTTATGAAAAAGGTCTTCAAGGAGGTGCTGGGCCGCGACCTGCCCACCCCCTTCCGCCGCATCAAATATCAGGACGCCATGGAGCAGTACGGCATCGATAAGCCGGATACCCGCTTCGACCTCAAGCTGCACGATCTTTCCGCCCTGCTGAAGGAGACCGGCTTCTCGGTCTTTGCCGGCGCCATTGCCGGCGGCGGCTCGGTGCGCGGCATCAACGCCAAGGGCGCCGCCGAAAAGCTCTCCCGCAAGGAGATCGACAAGCTCGCCGATTTTGTCAAGACCTACCGTGCCAAGGGCCTGGCCTACACCCGCTGGACCCACGAGGGCATTACCTCCAGCTACGAAAAATTCCTCACCGAAGCGGAGATCGCCGCCGTGCGCGCGGCGCTGGGGGCCGAAGAGGGCGACCTGCTGCTGATTGTGGCGGACGCCAAAAACGAGGTGGTGTTCGATTCCCTGGGCCAGCTGCGCAACCACCTGGCGCAAAAGCTGGGGCTCATCGAACCCGGCACCTACGACCTGCTGTGGGTCACCGAATTCCCCCTGTTTGAGTACAGCGAGGAAGAGGGCCGCTACATGGCCAAGCATCATCCCTTCACCAGCCCCATGCTGGAGGATCTGGACAGGATCGAAAGCGACCCCGGCCGCTGCCGCGCCCGTGCCTACGATATGGTCATGAACGGCTGCGAAGTCGGCGGCGGTTCCATCCGTATCAACACCATGGATCTGCAGGAGCGGATGCTGGTGGCGCTGGGCTTCACCCCCGAAAGCGCCCAGGAGCGCTTCGGCTTCCTGCTGGATGCCTTCCGCTACGGCGCGCCGCCCCACGGCGGTATGGCCTTCGGTCTGGACCGTCTGGTCATGCTGCTGCTGGGCAAGGAGTCCATCAAGGAGGTCATCGCCTTCCCCAAGGTGCAGAACGCCAGCGAGCTGATGAGCGGCTGCCCCGCCGAAGTCGAGGAAAAATCCCTGCAGGAGCTGGCCCTTCGGGTCGAGCTGCCGCAGCAGTAAAATACGACGTTTCGCATCAGGCGGCGCGGTTTTGGCCGCGCCGTCTTACCTTTACTTCCTCCCGTTTTTGCCTGCCCTGCAGTCTGATAACAAAAAAGGGATCCCCTATGACGGAACATGAAATCATCCGGCCGGTTTTCGGCGTATTGCTGGGACTGGGCGGGGCGGTCCTGCCCCTGCCGGCCTACCGGCTCACCGCTTATTCCGCCGACCGCATCGAATTCAAGGCGCTGCGCTGCTGCAGAATCCCCGCTAAGGCGTTCTCCGCCCCACAAAAAAAGCCGCCCGCGGGCGGCTTTTTTTTGCTGTATTCGGGTTCGGTTTTGTTAAAATTCGGAGCGGCGGTCCCGCAGCATCAGCTCGGTCAGGGCGGCAGCGGGGTCCTTGCCGCAGAACAGGATATCGCTGACGCATTCGCAGATGGGCATACGCACCCCCAGCCGTTCGGCCAGCTCGGTCACGCTGCGGGCGGCGTAGTAGCCCTCCACCACGGCGTGGCTTTCTCCCAGCGCCCCGGCGGCGGGCGCACCCTGCCCGATGGCCACCCCGGCACGGTGGTTGCGGGAATGCACCGAGGTGCAGGTCACGATCATGTCTCCCATACCGGCCAGGCCGAAGCAGGTGGATTTTTCGCCGCCCGCGGCCTCAATCAGCGCCCCCAGCTCCACCAGCGCGCGGGCCATCAGCAGCGCTTTGGCATTATCGCCGCAGCCCAGCCCCTCCGCCATGCCGGCAGCCAGGGCGATGATATTCTTGGCGGCGCCGCACAGCTCCACCCCGGTGATATCGGTGCTGCTGTATACCCGAAAAGTGGGGTGCATCAAAAGCTGCTGCAGCCGCTCCGCCACCTCCGCCTGCGGGCAGGCCGCCACGCAGCCGGTCGGCAGGCCCCGGGCCACCTCCTCGGCGTGGGAGGGGCCGGAAAGCGCCGCTACGGGGTGTCCCGGCAGCTCGGCGGTCAGGATCTCGGACATCCGCAGCCCGGTGTGGGGCTCCACCCCCTTGGCGACGGTCACCAGCACCGCCTCCGGCGCAAGGTAGGGGCGCACCCGTTCGGCCGTCTGCCGCATGGCATAGGAGGGCGGGGCGAAGATCACCACCTCTTTGCCGGCTGCGGCGTCCTCCCGGTGGGTCAGGTTCAGCTCCGGCGGCAGCGCCACTCCCGGCAGCATGGGGTTTTCCCCCGTTTTTTGCAGGGTGGCGCTTTCCTCCTCACAGTAGGACCACAAGGTCACCCGGTGACCGTTTTTGCACAGCAGCATCGAAAGGGCGGTGCCCCAGGCGCCGCTGCCCAGTACGCAAATCTCCATGATGATCGACCTCCTTGCCGGTTCGCCGGCGGAAACGGTGTCTTACAGCTTGTTTTCCTGTCCGTGGGCCAGCCGGGCGATGTTCCCCCGGTGCGCCCACAGGATCAGCAGGGTGCAGCAGGCGGCGCACAGCACCGGCAGTACGGCGGGTTGGCCGGTCCGGCCGCACCACAGCCATACCGCGGGCGTCAGCGCCAGCGCCGCTGTTATCGAACCCAGCGAGATATAGCGGGTCAGCAGCACCGGCAGCGCCCACAGCGCCGCCAGCGGCGGCAGCAGGATGGGGCACAGCACCGCCAGCGTGCCAACGCTGCAGGCAATGCCCTTGCCGCCCCGGAAGCCGAAAAACAGCGGCCACATATGGCCCGCCACCACAAAGACGGCGGCCACGCACCCACCCCCAAAGCCTGCCAGCGCCCGGCCCAGCAGCGCAGCGGCGGCGGCCTTGGCAGAGTCCCCGGCAAAGGTCAGCAGGGCGGCCTTCAGGCGGTAGGTACGCAGCATATTGGTGGCGCCGGTGCCGCCGCTGCCGTGCTGCCGCACGTCATCGTGGAACAGTGCACGGGAAACCAGCACGCCGGTGCTGATGCTGCCCAGCAGGTAGGCAGCCGCCGCGCACAAAAGATATCTCCAAATCATTTTTTATGGTTCTCCTTCGGGAAATTTCCTCCGCCACGGGATAATATGGGAAAATTCACGCCAAACTATTCCTCCTATGGCCGTATATGCCGCTTATTGTAGCAAAGTTTCCCCGCCGGTGCAAGAAAGTTTTTGTAAATTATAAGTTCCTTGTATATCTGCACCTTGGATAATTAGAGCACCCAACGAACTGATGCCCAGCATTTGTTCCTTGCCTTGCTGTGCGTAGAGCAAGTTGTCCTCCGCATAGTGGACATTTTTCTTCACTTTCCATCCTCGCTCTCACCTCAGCTATGTGTTTTTCCCTTATTGCTCTATCTTGGTTTGTCAAAGGTTTCAGTCGTTCATAAATGGAACCGATTTGTGAATCGTCTAAAGTGCAAGGATATGTATTCCAAATACCTTGCAACAATGTTAGAAACATATCCACTTTGCATACATATGCATTCTCACGCTCCACAACTAGCTCTTTTATCTCACATTGACTCGAAAAAACAACAATAGAGATCATTGGAATATTCATTTTCAGGTACTTCTTTAGCACATTTATATGAGAGTGATTCTGCCAAATAGGGTTATAAAAGTGATGCTTTTCAACTTTCTTCGCCCCGTACCATGTTTTCCCCGCATATAATGTAGCTGTCCAATTTCGGTTGTTTTCATTTCCAAATATATATCCCGAAAAGTTTTTGCTTTCTATTACGAATAATCCTTTTGTTGTTATATATAATGCATCAATTTCCGTCGTACTTCCATCTTCTTTTGGAATATATACATTTCTCAGTATCTTTCCGTTTTTCCCAAACAGATTTATTAGTCCCAGTCTATTTACTATTTTTCTTTCTCCCCATGCACCAATCATCTTTGGAGTTGCAAATAAATCTTTTATTATTCCCATGTTGACCTCCTATGATTTGTAGAAATATTCTATCATAGCCGCATTTAGCATTCAACAAGTAGGCTTTATCGCCCACTATTTTCTCGCGTCTCCACCTTGTAAATACCGTTCATTTACGCTATGATAAAAGCAGCCGTTTTCTTCTTCATTCCCGGCAATTAATCTGCGGCAAAGAGGAGTATCCACCCATGAAGCTGAATAACAAGCGCACCATTCTGGTGGGGCTCGCGTTTTTTTCCATCTGCGCCTTCTGGCAGATGTACAACAGCGTCATCCCCAAGATCCTTACCTACACCTTCCGTTTGGATGAGACCTTCTCCGGCGTCATCATGGCCGCCGATAACGTGCTGGCGCTGTTCCTGCTGCCGCTGTTCGGCGCGCTCAGCGACCGCTGCCGTTCTCCCCTGGGCCGCCGGATGCCCTTCATCCTGGCGGGCACCGGCTGCTCGGTGCTGCTGATGATGCTGCTGCCCCTGCTGGATAACAGCTACGCCGCCAGCCCCGGCAGCACCAAGCTGGTGCTGTTCATCTGCGTTCTGGGCCTGCTGCTGGTCTCGATGGGCACCTACCGCTCTCCCGCCGTGGCGCTCATGCCGGATCTGACCCCCAAGCCGCTGCGCAGCCGCGCCAACGCCATCATCAACCTGATGGGCGCCGTGGGCGGCATCCTGTATCTGCTCATCACCAGCGTGCTGTATTCCTCCTCGCGGGTGGCGGGGCTGAGCCACGTCAATTACCTGCCGCTGTTCGCCATCGTGGCGGGGCTGATGGCCGTTTCGATCGGCGTCCTGTTCGCCACCATCCGGGAAAAGAAGCTCGCCGAGGAAAACCGCAAGCTGGAAGCCGAGCACCCCGAATGGAACCTGGCCGAGGTGGATGAAAGCGGCAACGAGGCGCTGCCCCCCGCCGTCAAGCGGAGCCTGGGCTTCCTGCTGGCCTCCATCGCGCTGTGGTTCATCGGCTACAACGCCATCGAAACATGGTTTACCACCTTTGCCGATAAAATGTGGGGCATGGCCCTGGGCGACGCCACCCTCTGCCTCACCATCGCCACCGCCGGCGCCATCTGCTCCTATATCCCGGTGGGCATCGTCGCCAGCCGGATGGGCCGCCGGCGCACCATCCTGTTCGGCGTGGTGCTGCTGACCGCCTGCTTTGCCGCGGGCTACTTCTACACGCTGTTCAGCAGCCGGTTCCATCCGGCGCTGTATGCCCTGTTCGCGCTGGTGGGCGTGGCCTGGGCCTCCATCAATGTCAACAGCCTGCCCATGGTGGTGGAAATGTGCCGCGGCAGCGATATCGGTAAGTTTACCGGCTACTATTACACCGCCAGCATGGCGGCGCAGACCGTCACCCCCATCGTGGCGGGCTGGCTGCTCAAGCATGTCAGCTACTCGGTGCTGTTCCTGTATGCCGCCGTTTTTGTGGCGCTGGCCTTCTTCACCATGCTGATGGTCCGCCACGGCGATGCCCGGGCCGAAGCCAAAGTCGGCCTGGAAGCCTTCGACGTGGAGGATTGACGAACGAAACCCATTCGGATAAAAAGGAGGCGCTTTGATGCAGTATTATTCCCTGGCGGAGGGCCTGCGCCCGCTGGAAGAGGGGCTGCCGACCGCCGAAACCGGCATTCTGGCGGTGCTGGCGCCGGAGGAGCTGGAAACCGCCCCGCTGCCGCCGCACCTCCACCCGCCGCTGCCGCCCGCCGGCCTGCGGGAAAACCAGTATTGCTGGCTGCGTGTCGAGCAGGGGGAGATCGCCGGACAGATCCGCACCCCGCAGCGGGCCGGACAGCCCGCCCACCGGCTGACCTTTGCCTGGGCGCAGGGCAATCTGCTGCTGGTCGACCACGACCGCTTTGCCGGCGAATGCCTTGGCCGGATCGCCCAGATGCGCCCGCACGGGGCGGACGGGGCCGATAATTTCCTGGTGGATCTGCTGCTGGTGCTCACCCGGGATGACCTGATGGACCTGCAGCAGCTGGAAACCCGCCTGACCAATCTGGAACAGGCGGTGCTGGCCGATGAGACCGACAAATTCATCCGGCAGATGAGCGCCCTGCGCAAGGAGCTGAACCGGGAAAACCGCTTTTACGCCCAGCTGGCCGATCTCGCCTCCTCACTGCAGGAGGATGCCGCCGACCTGTTCGACCGCCGCAGTGCCAAGCGGCTGGGGTACTTTCTGCGTCGGGTGGGCAACCTGCGGGAGGAGACCCAGATGCTGCGGGAATACGCCTCCCAGATCAGCAGCGAATACCAGGCCCAGGTGGATATCACGCAAAACCGGGTGATGAAGCTGCTCACCATCGTCACCACCATCTTTCTGCCGCTTTCGCTCATCGCTGGCTGGTACGGCATGAATTTTACCAATATGCCGGAGCTGCACTGGGCACTGGGCTACCCCGCCGTGATCTTTGCGGCCGTCCTCATCGTCGCGGGGCTCATTTTGTACTTCAGGCGCAAAAAGTGGTTTTGACCCCTTTTACGGCACAGCAAAAAAGCCCCCTTCCGGGGGCTTTCTTCTTTTGGGGGTCGGGGCCTTTTGGTCACCGATATAAAAAAAGCGCCGGCTGGCGGCTTTTTTTATTCTGGTGACCCGGACGGGAATCGAACCCGTGTTACAGCCGTGAAAGGGCCGTGTCTTAGCCGCTTGACCACCGGGCCGTTTGGTAGCGGTAGGTGGATTTGAACCGCCGACACTTCGGGTATGAACCGAATGCTCTGGCCAACTGAGCTATACCGCCATATAAGCGCTTCATCACGCAAGGGTTATTATACTAAAAGGAAAAAGGCTTGTCAACACATTTTTTCTTTTTTCAGGGCCGCATGGGGCAAAAAGCCCATGAAGCCCGCCCCTGTTTCCGGCGTCTTTGACCAAAACGGAGAATTCCGCCCACCGGCGCCGAAAGCCGCCGGAATGCCTTGACCTTTTTCATCGTTTGCACTACAATGATAAAAATATCCGCTGTTCCCGGCCTAACCGGCGGGCGCGTCTGCGCTCCGTCTCGGGCCGCCCGGCCTGGGCCCGGGCGGCCCTCGCCCGCTCCGCCGCGCCCGCCGGGACCGCACAGGACCGAATAAAGATAAGGGGGATCTTTTGATGCTGAACACCGATTACAGCTCCAAATTTTTGCCGGAGGCGCTGACCTTCGACGATATCCTGATGGTGCCGGCGCACAGCGCCGTGCTGCCGGCCGATATCAACGTCCGCACCCGACTGGCGGGGGATATCTACCTCAACACCCCGCTCATCAGCGCAGCGATGGATACCGTCACCGAAAGCCGCATGGCCATCGCCATGGCGCGGGAGGGCGGCATCGGCGTCATCCACAAGAATATGTCCATTCGCCAGCAGGCCGACCAGGTGGACCGGGTCAAGCGCAGCGAAAACGGCGTCATCAACAATCCCTTTTTCCTTTCTCCCCAGCATCTGGTCAGCGACGCCGACCGGCTGATGGGCAAATTCCACATCAGCGGCGTGCCCATCTGCGATGAAGACGGCCGTCTGGTGGGCATCATCACCAACCGCGACCTCAAGTTCATGTCCAGCTTTGATGTTCCCATCGGCGAGGTCATGACCAAGGAGCACCTCATCACCGCCCCGCAGGGCATCACGCTGGAGGAGGCCAAGGCCCTGCTGCTGCGCAGCAAGGTGGAAAAGCTGCCCATCGTGGATGAAAACTTCCGCCTTACCGGCCTTGTCACCATCAAGGATATCGAAAAGGCCAAAAAATACCCCAACGCCGCCCGCGACAGCCAGAACCGTCTGCTGGTGGCCGGCGCCATCGGCGTCAGCCACGATATGGAGGAGCGCGCCGCCGCCCTGGTGGAAGCGCAGGTGGACGTTCTGGCGCTGGACAGCGCCCACGGCCACAGTGAGAATATCCTCAAGGCGGTTTCCCGCATCAAGAGCCTGTACCCCCACATCCCGCTCATCGCCGGCAATGTCGCCACCGCCGCCGGCACCGAAGCGCTCATCAAGGCAGGCGCCGACTGCGTCAAGGTCGGCATCGGCCCCGGCTCCATCTGCACCACCCGCGTGGTTGCCGGCGTAGGGGTGCCGCAGGTCACCGCGGTCTACGAGGCCGCCTGCATGGCCGCCCGGTACGATATTCCTATCATTGCCGACGGCGGCATCAAATATTCCGGCGATATCGTCAAAGCCCTGGCCGCCGGCGCCAGCACCGTTATGCTGGGCAGCCTGCTGGCCGGCTGCGAGGAAGCCCCCGGCGAAAGCGAGATCTACCAGGGCCGCCAGTTCAAGAGCTACCGCGGCATGGGCTCCATCGCCGCCATGCAGAACGGCAGCCGCGACCGCTACTTCCAGGAGGGCAACAAAAAGCTGGTGCCGGAGGGCGTGGAGGGCCGCGTGCCCTACCGGGGCGCGCTGGCGGATAACATCTACCAGCTGATGGGCGGCGTTAAGAGCGGCATGGGCTACACCGGCTGCGCCACCATCGCCGAACTGCACGAAAAGGCCCAGTTCGTCCGCATCACCGGCGCGGGCCTTATCGAAAGCCACCCCCACGATATCTCCATCACCAAGGAATCCCCCAACTATTCCAGCCACAGCTGATCCATCCCCCAAAAAATTTGCCCCCGTCCGCAGAGCATCCCGCGGCGGGGGCTTTCTTTTTTTATCCGCCCGCTTTGGGGCTTTCCTTTGGCCCTGTGAAGTTGCCGTGCGGGTCAGCGGTTCACTTCCCGCTTTTCGGTGCGGCCCAGCAGATAATCCACGCTGACATGGTAAAAATCCGCCAGCGCGCAGAGAACCTGCGGCGGCAGCATCCGCTGGCCGCTCTCATAGTAGGCATAGGTGCGCTGCGGCACGTTAATGGCTTCTCCGACCTGCCGCTGTGTCAGGTCGGCGTCCTCCCGCAGGTCGCGGATCCTTTGGTATTTCATCATCGTATCACCCCACAAAAGTATAGGGGTGAATAATTTGTTCTATTGCAAAAGAGAATAAATTGTTCTAAAATAGGGATACAAAGGAGGGAGAGCCATGACTGCTGCACCAAAAACGGCGGCCGCTATGATGGCGGCCGACAAAATCACGGCGGCACAGCGGGTGTGTGAGGAGGCGTATATGCAAAGCGACGCGCCGGATTACCGCAGTCTGTATTTTAAGCTGTTTGGGGCACTGGAGGAAATCCGCAAGCTTCTGGAGCAGGCTTGAGCCCCGCGAGACTGGGGCCGGCGACTGCCAAAACCCGCCGCACGCCAAAAAACGACCCGCCCGGCGCAGAGAAACTCCCTGCACCGGGCGGTAAACTTGATACTCTGTATTTTTCTCGGTTTGATGCAGCGGTCAGTAGTACAGCGTTCCGTTGCCCCATTCCAGCACGTAGATATCCACCGTGCGCAGGCTGTTCAGCACGCTTTCCTGATAGGTTTCGTAGAACAGGTCCACATCCACCCCTATCTCGCTGATGGCAAACCCGCCGGTATCGCTGGCCAGCGCGTAGCCGTAAACAAATTTCCCGTCGGCGCTGCGGATATACAGCTTAGTGCCGTAAGGGTATTCGTTGGGGTCCACCGCGATGGTACCGTAGTAGCAATAGCCGCCGCTGCTGCCGTAGCTGTTTTCCGGCGCGGAATAGCCGGTGGCCTTCTGGCCGGTCTTTACCTTCTGGTAGGTAACGGGGATGCCGTTTTCATCCAGGGGATACTGGCTGCTCCAGTCCAGCCGGGAGATCGCCGCGCCGTTCTGCCCCTGCAGCACCAGGGCGTCCACCGGGGCTTTCAGCTCCTTGGCGCTGACCAGCGTGCGGGAAACCAGCGTATCTCCCGACCACAGCTCCTCGTAGGTATTTTCCACCAGACCGGCCTCGCCACCGGTGATCTGCGTACTTCTGCCATTGCGCAGCAAGCTACTGGCCTTGTAGACGGTCTGGTAGGGCAGGGCGGTCTGCTCCTTTACCACCCTTTTTTCCACCCGCTGCACCGTGATCACGTCGCCGTCCTCCAGCAGAGCGCCGGGCTCCTTGGAGCAGTAGTCGTTTTCGCCCAGCTCCAGTCCGTTCTGCCGCAGCAGCTCCGCCACGGTGCCGCCGGTCACGGCGCAGGGGATGCTTTCGCCGCCCACCTGCAGCGTCACCTGCATCCCGCGCTGGATGCTGACCCGGCTGTAAACCAGGGAGGTCTCCCGGGTGGTAACGATATCATTTTCCCGCAGGGTGATCCCCGCGCGGGAAAGCGCCTTTTCGGTGGGGTCGTCGCGCAGCGCCAGCGCCACGCCGGTCTCGGCCCCATCCGCAATATACAGGATCTTGACGTTTTCGGCCACAGCCAACAGAGACAGACACACCGCCACTGCCAACCCCGCTGCGGTAAACGTCCTGCCCCGCAGCAGTCTCCCGACGCGATACAGCCATGCGCCGGGTCTTAACTTTTTCATCTCATGTCTCCTTTGGATCAAGTTCGGGTTGCATTATACAGGGTTTTTCTCAATTTGTCAAATCGAACGCCGTTTTCTTGTGAAAAATTACAATTTTCCCGCCTTCTGCCCGGCGCCAGCTTCGGCCCGCAGGGCGTTTTGGCTGCGCCAAAACGCCCTGCGGGCCGCGCCTGCCGCCTGCCCCCGGGGGGTCAGCTCTGGTCACGGGAGCGGAACACCAGCGCCGCCAGCACCGAGAAGAAGATCGCCGCTGCGATGCCGGCTGCGCCTTCGGTCAGGCCGCCGGTCAGCACGCCCAGCAGCCCCTTTTCGGCCACGGCCTCCCGGACGCCGCGGGCCAACAGGCTGCCAAAGCCGGTCAGCGGCACGGTAGCGCCCGCCCCGGCAAAATCGATCAGAGGCTGGTACCAGCCCAGCGCCCCCAGCAGCACCCCGGCCACCACGTAGCCGGAAAGAATGCGGGCGGGGGTCAGCGCCGTCCGGTCGATCAGGATCTGCCCGATCAGGCAGAGCGCGCCGCCCACCAGAAAGGCGTAGAGATAGGGTAACAGTGCTTGCATCAGTTGGTTCCTCCTTTGGCAGTCAGGTGCAGCAGGTGCGCAATCCCGGGGATGGATTCCCCCTGCTGGCAGGCGGTGGGGGACATCAGCGCCCCGGTGGCCATAAACAGGATATTGCGGTATTTGCCCTGCTGCATCGCCGGCAGAAAATGGGCGCACATCACGGCAGCGCTGCATCCGCAGCCGGAAGCGCCGGCATCTACCTGCTGCTTTTCCCGTTCGTACAGCATCAGGCCGCAGTCGGTGTAGCGGGGGCGCAGGTCACAGTTTTCCTCCGCGGCCAGCCGGACCAGCAGATCGCTGCCCACCTGCGCCAGATCCCCGGTAATGATCTTGTCATAGTCGGCAGGGGAGGTGCCGGTATCGGTAAAGTACTGTCGCAGGGTATCCCAGGCGGCAGGAGCCATGGCGGCGCCCATGTTGTTCATATCGGTCACCCCCAGGTCCACCACCCGCCCGATGCAGACCTCCCGCACCGTGATGGGACCGGCCATCCCCACCAGTGCCGCGCCGGCCGCCGTAGCGGTATGCTGGGCGGTGGGGGTGCGCACCCCGCCGTAATCCAGCGGAAAGCGGAACTGCCGCTCGCTGGAGCAGAAGTGCGAGGAGGTGACTGCCAGCGCCTTGCGCGCCGCGCCGCTTTCCACCAGCAGCGAAGCCAGCGTCAGGCTTTCTGCCATGGTGCTGCACGCCCCGTACAGCCCCAAAAAGGGCCGGCCCTGCTCCCGCACCGCATAGGCGGAAGCGATGCACTGGTTCAGCAGATCGCCGCCCAGCATCACGTCGACCTGCTCCGCCGTGGTATTGCCCTTCTGCAGCGCCAGCTCGATGGCCAGCGTCTGCATTTTTGTTTCGGCCTTTTCCCAGCTTTTCTCGCCGAAGCTGCTGTCCTCCACCAGCCGGTCAAATTCCGCGCCCAGCGGACCTTCCTTTTCCATGCGGCTGCCTACCGCCGCTGTCGCCGCGATGGCCACCGGCTTTTCCAGCCGGATGGTCCCCGCTCCGATTCGGATCGCCATCTTGTTTCCTCCTGTTTTTCCATAATCCTGCCGCCGGTCTGTAAGCGGCCCCGCCGGCGCTTCGCGCCCGCGGGACGCCCCCCTGCGGGGGCGTCCCGTCCCCGGCCCTGCGGGCCGGGCGGCGGGGCCGCTGTCCCCCGCGCTTCGCACCGGGCTTTTACGCCAGGCCAAAAATCACCAACACCAGCCCGTACAGAATACTGGCCACCGTCCCGTACACCACCACCGGCCCCGCGATCACAAACAGCTTGGCCGCCAGCCCCAGCACAAAGCCCTCGCTTTTGAACTCGATGGCGGGGGAAGACATGGCGTTGGCAAAGCCGGTGATGGGTACCAGCGTGCCGGCGCCCGCCTTTCTGGCCAACTTCTGGTACCAGCCCAGCCCGGTCGTCACCACCGAAAGCAACACCAGCGTCACCGAGCACCAAGCGCCTGCTTCGTCCTTCGTCAGCCCCAGACTTCCGTACCAGTCGGTCAGGGCCTGTCCCACCACACAGATCAGTCCCCCCACCAAAAAAGCCATCGGCAGCGTTTTGGCGCTCTGGCTCGGCGGGGAGCTTTCTCTCAGCATCTTGTTGTATTCCTTGGGGGTTTTTCCCATTCTGCATCGCTCCTTTTTCGGGTTCTCAAGGGTATTATGCCCTCCTTTGCCAGCTTTATCCGCTTTTTCCTGCCTTTGGGCGCGACCGCTTTGCGCCCCCTCGGGCGTCCCCTGCGGGGCCGCCCTCGCCCAGCGCCGCGGCCACGCCCTCCTTTTTCCCCGAATCCGCCCCTCTTTTTCCAGTATTTTCAATAAATTCGTGAACCGGCTGTAAAGTTTTTTCCTGTTTGGTAGACAAGCCGCCAAAAAACCGCTATAATAACAAACGATATTATGCCGCCCGTTTTGGCGGCAGTTGTTTGGAGGAACAAAAATGAACAGATTAGTAAAAGTTCTGGCCGCCATGATGGCGCTGCTGCTCTGCCTGGGGCTGACCGCCTGCGCCGGCAAGCAGGGCAACGGAGACGCCGCCGTCAATTACAGCCTGGGACTGACCACCGACGGCCGGTTCGAGGGCATCGCCGCCAAGGACTACGTTACCCTGGGCCAGTACACCAGCCTCACCTACCCCGAGGAGGTGACCTCCGTCAAGGAGGAGGATATCCAGACCCGCATCGATTCCATCATGTCGAGCCACACCTATACCAACGAGGTGACTGACCGCGCCGTCCAGGATGGCGATACCCTCAACATCGATTACGTCGGCAAGGTGGACGGTGTCGCCTTCGAGGGCGGCAGCACCGACGGCAACGGCACTCAGGTCACCATCGGCGTCACCAGCTATATTGATGACTTCCTGGAGCAGCTCATCGGCCACCAGCCCGGCGAAACCTTTGATATCGAGGTCACCTTCCCCGATCCCTATGAGAACAACCCCGACCTGGCCGGCAAGGACGCCGTCTTTACCGTCACCGTCAACCACATCGTGGAAACCTACACCTACGAGCTGACCGACGACTTTGTCGCCGATAACCTGCAGGCGGATTACGGCTACACCTCCATCGCGGATATGCGGGAGAAGATCGCCGCCGACCTGCACGACACACAGGTCTACAACTACATGATCGAAACCGTCCTGGAGAACTGCCCCGTCAGCGAAGTGCCCCAGAAGCTGGTGGATAACGAGATCACCATCACCGTCAAGCAGCTCAAGTATCAGGCGCTGCAGTACAATATGGATGCTTCCACGCTGTTCACCTATTACTACGGCGTCGCGGATGAGGATGCCTTCCGCACCACCTACGAGGAGGATATCCGCGAGCAGATCTCCCAGTACCTCGTAATGATGGCCATCGCCGAGGATGCCGGCCTGATCGCCACCGAGCAGGATGTCAAGGATTATTTCCTGGAGGAAATGGATACCGAGGATTATTCCGAATATGTCAAGAACTACGGCTACGGCTACATCTACCGCGCCGTCACCTTCAATAACGTCGGCAACTATCTGCAGGAACAGAATCCCGCTCCGGCCTACGCCTCCGTCGAGGAGATCATCCTCCCCGCCGCTGAAGCCGAAACCCAACCCGCGGAATAACCCCCTTTTCTGCCCGATGGGCCGCCGCGCTGCCGCGCGGCGGCCTTTTGCGTCCGCGGGCCCTTGTCCGGTCTCTGCCGGGCGAGGGGTTCCCCGCAGGGTGGGCGGCCCCGGCCGCCCGCGGGCCTTACGGCCCGCCCGCCGCGCCGCCTGCGGCGGCGCGGCCCCTGCGGGGCCTCCCCCCGAACCTCCCCCGGCGCCCACCGTTGGCGTAAAGGGAATTATACCCCCTGTTGATTCTTTCCCCGTTATTTCGGCTTTCCACCTTTTCCACACGGTTTTCCACACCGCGCGCCGCCCGCCGGCAAACGCTGCCAACCCCTTGCAAACCCCGCCGTTTTAGGGTAGAATAGGATCAGGAAAGTATCTTTACCCGAAAAGAGGTTTTCACTATGGCTATCACTCTGCGGGAACAGTATCTGGAGGGCTTTATCGCTCCCGGTGAAATGGACTGCATGGCGCCCCAGGTGGCGGCGGCGGTGGCCCAGCTGCGCCAGCACACCGGCGCGGGCAGCGATTTTCACGGCTGGCTCACCCTGCCGCGGGATTTTGACCGGGAGGAGCTCTCCCGCATCCACGCGGCGGCCGAAAAGATCCGCTCCGACAGCGACCTTCTCATCGTCATCGGCATCGGCGGCAGCTATCTCGGCGCGCGCAGCGCCATCGAGCTGCTCCGTTCCCCCCACTATAACGCGCTGGGCAAGGATGGCCCCGCCATCTACTTTGCGGGCTGCAACCTTTCCGGCAGCTATCTGTCGGAGCTGCTCGCCCTCTGCGAGGGCCGGCGGGTCTCCCTCAATGTCATCTCCAAATCCGGCACCACCACCGAACCGGCGCTGGCCTTCCGGGTGCTGCGCGGCATAATGGAGCAGCGCTACGGCAGCGAGGCCGCCGGGCGCATCTACTGCACCACCGACCGCGCCCGCGGCACCCTCAAGTCGCTGGCCGACCGGGAGGGCTGGCCGACCTTCGTTATCCCCGATGACGTCGGCGGGCGCTACTCGGTGCTGACTGCCGTGGGCCTTTTGCCGATGGCGGTCGCCGGCATCGATATCGACGCCGTCCTGCGCGGCGCCCACACCGCCATGACCGAGCTGGCCAACGAGGATTTTTCCGCCAACCCCTGCTACCGCTACGCGGCGCTGCGCAATCTTCTGCTGCGCCGGGGCAAGGCCATCGAGGTCTTTGCCAGCTACGAGCCGCGCTTTACCCAGATGGGGGAGTGGCTCAAGCAGTTGTTCGGCGAAAGCGAGGGCAAGGACGGCAAGGGGCTGTTCCCGGCCTCGGTCGCCTTTACCACCGACCTGCACTCGATGGGCCAGTTTATCCAGGATGGCAGCCGCAACCTGTTCGAAACGGTCATCGATTTTCGCACCCCTGCCGCCGACCTGACAGTCGGGGAGGATCCGGAGAATCTGGACGGCCTCAACTTCCTTTCCGGCATGGCGATGAGCCAGATCAACCGGCGCGCCATGCAGGGCACCATTCTGGCGCACACCCGGGGCGGCGTGCCCAACCTGGTGCTGGAAGTCCCCGCGATCAACGAGGAGGAGTACGGCTACCTGGTCTACTTCTTTATGCTGGCCTGCGGCGTCAGCGGCTATCTGCTGGGGGTCAACCCCTTTGACCAGCCCGGCGTGGAAGCCTACAAAAAGAATATGTTTGCCCTGCTGGGCAAGCCCGGTTACGAAGCGCTGCGCGGGGAGCTTCTGCAGCGCCTGGGCGAATGATCTTATCCTTTCTGGGCAGCGGCCCTTTAAGAGAATAGAAGAAGAAACCAGTCCCGACCACCAAATTCCAAGGAGGAACACAAATATGGTTCAGTTAATCGTAGGACACAAAGGCTCCGGCAAGACCAAGGCCATGGTGGAAATGGCCAATCGCGCCGTCAAGGAAAGCAAAGGCAACGTCGTCGTGGTTGAAAAGGACGTCCGTCTGACCTATGAGATCAGCAGTCAGGCACGTCTGGTCTATTCCGATGAATACGCCATTTCCGGCTACGATGCCGTTTACGGCTTCATCACCGGGCTGCTGGCCGGCAACTACGATATCACCCACATCTATGTCGACCCCATCTTCAAGATGTGCGGCCGTGATTTCGAAGCGTTTACCCAGATGGTCAACCGTCTGGAAAACCTGCCGGCCGCCAAGGAGGTCACCATCGTCTTTACCCTTTCCTGCGAGCCGGAGGATCTGCCTTACCATCTGCGGGATATGCTGATTAAAAAGTGGTAAGCGGCAAGGCGGCTGATCCGTGATTTGTAAAAAGCGGGGCAGCGCCCGGAGAGAGCGATCTTTCCCGGGCGGCTGTCCCTTTTTCCTGGGTAAGCGGCAAGGCAGGGGCGGCGGGGCGCAGCCCTGTTTTGGCTTCGCCAAAACCCACGAGCTTCGCTCGTGGCGACGAGCCTGCGGCTCGTCGCGGGCTGCGCCCCGGTCCCGTCCCCTGCACAAGCCGCGATAAAGAAAGGAGCCGCCCATGAAGCATCGCATCACCGCCGTCCTTTTCCTTGCCGTCTTTCTCTGCCTCATGCCGCTTACCGCCTGCGGCACAGAGCCGACCCTTGCCGATTATAAAGCCATCGAGGCCGGTACGCCCCGCAGCGAGATCCTCGAAAAGTTCGGCGAGCCGCACAGCTTTCTTTCCGGGCTTTTCGGGGATATTTACCGCTGTGAGGACAAGCTGGTGATCATCTACTACGATTCCGACGCCTACGGCAGCGAAGACGCCCCGGTGCTGGAGGTCCACATCACCGACCGGCAGCTGCCGGCCGGCCCGTAAGGTTGCTCCCGCAGGCGCAGGCCATAAGCATCACTTTACTTTCCCGGAGGTTTTTGCAATGTCCCGATTTCTGTGGGTAGCGCTGGGCGGCGCTTTGGGCGCTATGCTGCGCTACGCCGTCAGCCTCATTCCCGTGCGGGGCAGCTTTCCTGTCCTCACCCTGCTCACCAATCTGCTGGGCGCTCTGCTCATCGGGTTTATTGCCGGCGCCGCTGAACAACGCAGCTTCCCGCCTGGCTTTCTTCTGTTTTCCAAAACGGGACTGTGCGGTGGGTTCACCACCTTTTCCACCTTTTCGCTGGAAAGCTACGGCCTGCTGAAGGCCGGACGGCAGGGGGCGTTCTGGCTCTACACTATCCTCAGCGTGGGGCTATGCCTGTTGGGCATCTGGCTGGGCCATCTGGCCGCCCGCCGCCTGTATCCCTTATCCTGATCCCGATCCCGGAGGTTCCTCATGTATTTTCCCCGCGATATGACCTTTCAGTACTTCTTTTTTGATACCTACCCCGGCTACTTTCTACAGGCCCTGCCGGTTGCGCTGCTTGCCGGGCTGGTTTATGCCCTGCTGCGGCGACGTCGGCCGCCCCGGCTTTCTGCCGGGCAGCTTGTCCTTTCCTCGCTTTTCGTCTGCTACCTGGCGGGGCTTTTGGTGCTTACCCTGTTCCAGTACGATCTGGCGGATCTGTACTATTATCTCTTTTACGGCCATCCCGGCCACAGCGGGCATCCGTGGTTCCTCTTCCAGTATGATCTGATCCCCACCCTCCACCGGCATTTCGATGCGGAAAAGGCGTACCGTGGCGGCCGGCCTCCTCACCTCGGTCGTCATCGAGCTGCTGCAACCTGTCTTCGGCCGCAGCTTTGATATCAACGATATTATCCTGAACGGTCTCGGGGTCCTTCTTTCCGCCGCGGTCTTTTTCGGCGTTAGGGCCCTGCGCCGCCGGCGCCAATAACCCTCCTTCCCGGTATGCAATACGGCCCGGCTGAGTGCTGCTCCGCCGGGCCTTTTGGTCGGTGCGAGCTGCGCCCGCACCCTTTTTCGGGTTTCCGCATAGGATACCACAGCAACGAGGAGAGGGGGAGAGATGATGCGCTGCCGTCCTCCCCGTCATGGCCGCGATTCCACGCTGTCCCTGTGCTGCATGGCCTTTGGGCTGGGAATGCTGCTGGCTCTCTGCGGGGAATTGCGTACCGCCCTGCTGTTTGCCGCGGCCGGGCTGGTGGTTTTGGGCTTTCGCTGCCGCCGTTAGCATCCGTTCAACCGTCAAAGGAGGTCATCACCCATGAAAGTCGTCGTCTACCGCAGCCCGCATCTGCTCTCCGGCCTGCTTCGGGCCATCTTCCGCATCCGCCGGGAACCGGACGCCCTCTGAGCCCCGGCCCCGTGCCACGCCCCTTTTCCAAAAAAGCAGCGCCGTCCGGCTTGGTTCCCGGGGCGCTGCCTTTTTTGGCGCCGTCTGCGGAGGGCGGACAGGCCTCTTTCCGGTTTCTGCAAGCCGAACGCTTCGGCCCGCAGGGCGTTCCGGCCTCCGGCCGGAACCGGCGGTCTGCGACCGCCGCGGCCGCCTGCGGCGGCCGGCCCTGCGGGCCCTGCTGCCGACCCGGTTCCTCCTCTGCGTACCGTCAGCCCATCGCCAACAGGCGGCCGCCCAGCCGGCTAAACGCCCGGCCGAAGGTCATCCGGTCCACTGCGGCCGCCGTCACCACCGGGTAGGCGGCCACCGCCACCCCGTCCACCGTGACGGTCACGGTGCCTACTTCGGTACCGGCCGCTACCGGCGCTTCCAGGCTCTCCTGCAGCTCAACGGTCTGCACCAGCGCCTCCTGCTGTCCCTTGGGGATCACGATCCCCTCCGCCGGGGGGGTGGCGGTCAGCTCCACGGCGGAGGCCGTCCCGCGGGTCACCGGCAGCAGCCCCAGGTCCTCCGGCGGGGTGACGGTTACCGCGGCGTAGTTGGCAAAGCCCCAGTCCAACAGCGCCCGCGCCGCTGAAAAGCGCTTGTCGCTGTTTTCCGCCCCCAGCACCACCGCGATGAGTCCCAGCCCATCCCGGCTGGCGCTGGCGGAAAGGCAGCAGCCCGCCTTGCTGGTGGTGCCGGTCTTCAGCCCTGTCGCCCCCTGGTAGAACCGTACCAGCCGGTTGGTATTCACCAGGCTGGTCGCACCGCCCCGCAGGGTATCCATCCAGATGGTGGTGTATTCGGTGATCTTGGGGTAGCGCAGCAGCTCGCGGCTCATCAGCGCGATATCCCGCGCCGTAGTGTAATGCTCCGCCTCGTCCAGTCCGGCGCAGCAGGCAAAGTGGGTGTTCTCCATCCCCAGCTCCGCCGCCCTCCGGTTCATCATCTGTACGAAGGCCTCCTCGCTGCCCGCCACGTACTCTGCCAGGCAGACCGTCGCGTCGTTGGCGCTCTGCACCGCCACCGCCTTCAGCAGATCGTCTACCGTCATCTCCTCGCCGGGCTTCAGCCAGATCTGGCTGCCGCCGAAGCCCGCCGCCACCTCGCTGCAGGTCACGGTATCCTCCAGCGCGATCTTGCCGCTTTCCAGCGCCTCCATGATCAGCAGCAGGCTCATGATCTTGGTGATGGATGCCGGGGGCAGCTTTTCATCGGCGTTCATCTCATACAGCACCCCGCCGGTATTCTGGTCGATCAGAATGGCGCTTTTGACCGGCAGCGAAAGCTGCACCTGCATCTCTCCGGCCTCTGCCACCTCCTGCTGGATCACCGCCGCGGGGATATTCGCGTTGGGGATCTCCTCCCACACCGTGTCCTCCGCAGCCGCCGGCACGCTCAGCATCATCGCGGCGCTCAGCAGCCCGGCCGCCGCCCGCCGCCAAGTATCTTTCATTTCCATTCCTCCTTTTCCCGCAAAGGGTCTTTGGCCCCTGTCTCTATCCTATGCAGCCCCCGGCCAAAACTTGACCCTCGCGGCCTGCGGGGGCGCGGCGGCCCCGCTTCCTCGTGCCGCCCTGCCGGGCGGCCCCGCTTCCTCGTGCCGCCCTGCCGGGCGGCCCTGCGCCGCTCTGCCGCCGCGCCCCCGCCTTTCCCCTCCCACCCCCACGCCAAAACCCCCGCCGGAATACTCCGACGGGGGTCGTTTCTTTGCTTTATTTCGGCTATCCCACCCGCCGGGCCGTCGCGAAAAACAGCTCGGTCCCGTCGGCGGAAGCCTGGATGCCGGTCACGTCTTTTGCCATGGCAAAGTAGCTTTCGGTGTAAAACAGCGGCATGGCGATAAACTGGTCGGCCAGTACCGCTTCGGCGTTGGCAAACAGGCGGGCCGCCTCCTCCACGTCATGGGCGCCGCCGGCCAGATCCAGCAGCTCGCCGTAGCGGGGGTCGGTGCACTGCACCGGCGCGCCGCCCGCCATGCCGTAGTGGCGAAAGACGGTATGCAGCTCATCGCCGGCGGTATAGCTGTACAGCGCCAGGGTAAAATCCCCCTTGGCCAGCCGGCTGCGGTAGGTGTCGGCGTCCACAATCTCCAGGTTCACCACCATACCCAGATGGTCCAGCCACTGCTTCTGCAGCCAGCCGCAGAAGTCCTCCAGCGCCGAACCGCGGGGCAGCAGCAGCGTCAGGCCCTCGGGCAGCTTGCCCTGCAGCGAATCCAGCGCTGCCTGGGCCGCCCGGGCGTTGTAGCTGATACTCAGCTGGTTGGAGCGCCGGAATTCCACCGAGGAGCTGCCGTCGGCAAAGGTCACGGTCCCCAGCGCAAAGCCCTTACTGGTCAGGTCGATGTAGCTTTGGTCAAACAGCCGGGCCGCCCCGGGCACGATGCTGCCGGCGTATTCGTAGGCGGCAGGCAGGCGGCCGCTTTCGGTATAGGCGCGCAGGTCAAAGCCGTAGCACAGCGCCTGCCGCAGCGCGGTTTGGTCCAGCTGGGTGGTATTCCGGTTCAGCAGCAGCGAAACGGTGCCGTTGCGGAAGGTCAGCAGGGTGGCGTCCCCGCTGAGCTGCTGCAGCGTAACGGCGTCCACCCGGCAGCAGTCGGTCTTGCCGTCCAAAAAGCGCTCCACCGTGTTGTCCGTCCCCAGCGTGCAGACCACCAAAGGGGTCTCCGCCGGGGTCAGCCCGGTGTATTCCTTGTTGGCCGCCAGCCGCAGCTCGCCGGATTCCCAGCTCTGTACGGTAAAGGGGCCGTTATAGATCATATGTGTCAGCGTATTGCCGTAGCGGGCGTGGGTCCCCTCGTAGAAATCCTGCCGGCAGGGGAACGCCTCCGGCTCCGCCAGCTTTTCCAGCAGCAGCGGATCGGTGCGGCTCAGCAGCAGCACCACCGTCCGCTCGTCGGGGGCGTAAACGCCCGGCACGCCGCCCTCCATACCGGATACGGCGGCAAACATCTCCCGGGCGCCGCTGCCCGCCGCCCCCTCCCGGATCCGCCGGAAGGCGAACACAAAGTCCCCGGCGGTCAGCGGCTCGCCGTCGCTCCAGCGCAGGTTTTCCCGCAGGGTAAAGGTATACCGCAGCCCGTCGTCGGAAATCTCATACCGTTCGGCGCAGCCCTCGGTCATGGTGCCGTCCGGCAGGCGGCGCAGCAGCCCCTCCATGCAGTTTTTCAGGATGCACCGCTCCAGCGTGGTGGAGCAGTACTGCGGATCCAGGGTGGCGACCCTGCCGGAAAAATCCGCCCGAATGCCTACCGTGCCGGATTTTTTGCCGCACCCGGCCAGCGAAAGCAGCACGAACAGGGCCAGCAGCAGCGCCGACCCTCGCAGCGTGTATGCGGTTTTCCGTCCGGTCTGTTTCATCGTGGGTTCCTTTTCTCGGTTGATCAGGGGGCTTGGGTTATCGTTTTCCTTCCTCTGCCGGCAGGGGCTTACCGCAGTCCCTTTGGCGCCCTCCCGGAATCGTTATTCTTCGGCTTTGGTTTCTTCCCCGGCGGTCTCCGGCTCGTCGCCCTCGTCCTGCGGCTCCTCGCCGTCGCCCTCCTCGCGGGGGGCGCGGGCCAGCGCCACCACCCGGCTGCCTTCCTCCAGGCGCATGGCGTGTACGCCGCCGCCGTAGCGGCTCTGCACCGCGATCTGCCCGCAGGGGATACGGATAATGATGCCGTCGTCGGCAATCAGGATCACGTCGTCCTCGTCGCCGACCACCCGCACGCCGGCCACCGGCGTGCCGCGGCCCTCGCAGTCGTAGTTGCGCACACCCTTGCCGCCGCGGCTCTGGGTGCGGTATTCGGTCAGCGGGGTACGGCGGCCCTGGCCGTTTTCGGTCACGGTCAGCAGGTAGCCGCCCTCCTCACAGGTCGCCATGGCAATCACCTCGTCCTCCGGCGCCAGCCGGATGGCCCGTACGCCGGTGGCGGTGCGTCCCATCGGGCGCACGTCCGCCTCGGCAAAGCGGATGGCCATGCCGCCCCGGGTGGCGATGATCAGCTCATCGCTGCCGGTGGTGTTGCGCACCCAGGCCAGCTCGTCGCCGTCCTCCAGGTTCAGGGCGATGATGCCGCCCTTGCGGATGTTGCGGTAGGCGGCCAGCGCCGTCCGCTTGATGGTGCCCCGGCGGGTCACCATCACCAGGTAGCTGTCATTTTCCACCTCGTCCACCCGTATCATGGCGGTGATCTTTTCTTCCTTTTCAATGGGCAGCAGGTTCACCACATGGCTGCCCCGGGCGGCGCGTCCGGTTTCGGGGATCTCGTACCCCTTCATGCGGTACATTTTGCCGCGGTTGGTAAAGAACAGCACGTAGTCGTGGGTGGAGGTGATGAACATATCCTCCACAAAGTCCTCATCCTTGCGGGCCACGCCGGAAATGCCGCGGCCGCCGCGGCGCTGGGTACGGTACACCTCCACGGGCTGCCGCTTGATGTAGCCGCCGTGTGTCAGGGTGATGACCGACTGCTGCTCGGGGATCAGATCCTCGATATCCACCTCGCCGCTTATCGCTTCGATGGCGGTGCGGCGCTCGTCGCCGAATTTATCGCGGATGGCGCACAGCTCGGTGCGGATGATATCGTAAACCATCGCGGGGGTACGCAGGATCTCCTCCAGGTGCCGCACCTTTTCCAGGATACCGGCCAGCTCCTCCTCGATCTTGATGCGCTCCATGCCGGAAAGCTGCCCCAGGCGCATGGCCACGATGGCGGCGGACTGGATCTCGCTGACGCCGAAGCGCTCGCAGAGGTTCAGCTTCGCGTCGTTCTGGTCCTTGCTGTGCCGGATGATGCGGATCACCTCGTCGGTGTGGTCCACCACCAGCTTCAGGCCCTCCAGGATGTGCTCCCGCTCGCGGGCTTTCTTCAGGTCGTAGGCGGTGCGGCGGGTAATGACTTCAAACTGGAACTTGAGGTACTGCTCCAGCATCTCCTTCAGGGTCATCACCTTCGGCACGCCGTTTTCCAGCGCCAGCATGATCACGCCGACGGTATCCTGCAGCTGGGTGTAGCTGAACAGCTGGTTGAGCACCACCTGGGCGTTGGCGCCCTGCTTGAGGTCGATGACGATACGCATCCCGTCGCGGTCGGATTCATCGTTGATGTAGCTGATGCCGTCCACCCGTTTATCCTTCACCAGCTGCACAATGCTCTCGATAAGGCGGGTCTTGTTCACCATATAGGGGATCTCCCGCACCACGATGCGCTCGCGGCCGTTTTTCAGCTCCTCTATTTCGGTTTTGCTGCGCAGGGTGATCTTGCCGCGGCCGGTGGCGTAGGCCGCCCGGATGCCGCTGCGGCCCATGATGATGCCGCCGGTAGGGAAATCCGGCCCCTGGATAAACTGCATCAGGTCGGCAAGCTCCGCCTCGGGGTGGTCGATGAGGTAGCACACCGCGTCGGTCACCTCGCCCAGGTTGTGGGGCGGGATGTTGGTGGCCATGCCCACGGCGATACCCACCGAGCCGTTGCACAGCAGGTTGGGGAAGCGGCTGGGCAGCACGGCGGGTTCCTTGCGGCTGTCGTCAAAGTTGGGGTTCCAGTCCACCGTTTCCTTGTCAATATCGCTCAGCATATACAGGGCGATCTTGCTCAGCCGGGCCTCGGTATAGCGGTAGGCGGCAGGGGGGTCGCCGTCGATGGTGCCGAAGTTGCCGTGCCCGTCGATCAGCGGGTAGCGCAGCGAAAAGGTCTGCGCCAGACGCACCATGGCGTCGTAGACGGAAGCGTCGCCGTGGGGATGGTACCGGCCCAGCACGTCGCCCACGATGGTGGCGCTTTTGCGGTGGGGCTTATCGGGGGTCAGGCCGTCCTCGTCGGCGGCAAACAGGATGCGGCGGTGCACCGGCTTCAGGCCGTCGCGCACGTCCGGCAGGGCGCGGTCCACTATCACCGACATGGAGTATTCCAAAAAGCTCTTGCGCATCTCGTGGTCCAGGTCCACCTGGATGATGCGTCCCTCGTTATGCAGCGAGCTTTCGGCGGTCTCCTCGTCCACGATCTCGTTTTCGTAGTCAAAATCGCCCAGGTTGTTGGGAGTTTTCTCTTTGCTCATCTTCTGTTCTCCTTTCCACCGCGTTATACGTCAAGGTTGGTGACGTACTGGGCGTTCTGTTCGATAAATTCCCGTCTGGGCTGCACCTTGTCTCCCATCAGGATGGTAAAGGTCTCGTCGGCGCGCATGGCGTCCTCCAGGTTTACCCGCAGCATCACGCGGCGGGCGGGGTCCATGGTGGTCTCCCACAGCTGGATGGGGTCCATTTCGCCCAGGCCCTTGTACCGCTGGATATCCACCTTGCCGGTGCCGTCGGGGTTCAGCTCGGCGGTGTAAGCGTCACGCTCGGCCTCGGTGTAGGCGTAGCGGAACTGCTTGCCGCGGCTGACCTTATACAGCGGCGGCTGGGCAATGTAGATATGCCCCAGCTCGATGAGCGGCCGCATATGCCGGAAGAAGAAGGTGAGCAGCAGGGTGCGGATATGGCTGCCGTCCACATCGGCATCGGCCATGATGATGATCTTGTTGTAGCGGATCTTGGAAGCGTCAAAGTCCTCCCCGATGCCGCAGCCCACCGCGGCGATGACCGGCAGCAGCTTTTCGTTGCTGTATACCTTGTCCAGCCGGGCCTTTTCCACGTTCAGCATCTTGCCCCACAGCGAAAGGATGGCCTGGAAGCGGCGGTCACGGCCGTCGCTGGCGCTGCCGCCTGCCGAATCGCCCTCCACGATGAACAGCTCGGTGCGGGTGTTATTGTGCTCGCTGCAGTCCTTCAGCTTGCTGGGCAGGCCCACGCCCTCCAGCGGGGTCTTGCGGCGGGTGGCCTCGCGGGCCTTGCGGGCGGCTTCCGCCGCGCGGGAGGCGGTAATTGCCTTTTCGATGATGGTGCGGGCTACCTGCGGGTTTTCCTCAAAGTAGGTGGTCAGCCGGTCGGTGACGATAGCGGAGACCACCCCGCGCATTTCGGTGTTGCCCAGCTTGCCCTTGGTCTGCCCCTCAAACTGCGGCTCCCGCAGCTTGACGCTGATGATGGCGGTCAGCCCCTCGCGGCAGTCCTCGCCGGAAAGGTTGCGGTCGCTGTCCTTCAGCAGGTTATTTTTGCGGGCGTAGGCGTTCAGCACACGGGTCAGCGCCTGCTTAAAGCCGTCCTCGTGGGTGCCGCCCTCGCCGGTATTGATGTTATTGGCAAAGGAAAGCAGCAGCTCGTTGTAGCTGTCGTTATACTGCATGGCGACCTCGGCTATATTGTCGCCGGAATCGCCCTTCATGTAGATGACGTCCTCGTGCAGGGCCTCCAGGCCGCGGCGCTGGTGGATAAACTCCACAAAGGAGCGGATGCCGCCCTCGTAGCACATCGAATCGCTGGGACCGTCGGGGGTGCGGCGGTCGGTGATGGTCATGCGTACCCCGGCGTTCAGGAAGGCCTGCTCCCGCAGACGGGTGTGCAGCGTTTCGTAGTCGTACACCAGCTCCTCAAAAATCTCGGGGTCGGGCTTGAAGGTCACGCGGGTGCCGGTCTCATCGGTATCCCCGATGATCTGCAGCTCTTCCTGGGCCACACCGCGGGCAAATTTCTGCCGGTAGATATGCCGGCCGTTTTTGACCTCCACCACCAGCCATTCCGAAAGGGCATTGACCACCGAAGCGCCCACGCCGTGCAGACCGCCGGAGACCTTGTAGCCCTCGCCGCCGAACTTGCCGCCGGCGTGCAGGATGGTATACACCACCGTCACCGCGGGGATACCCATTTTGGGATGGATGCCCACGGGGATACCGCGGCCGTTATCGGTCACACGGATGACGTCCCCCTCCAGGATCTCGGTCTCGATATGGGTGCAGTAGCCGGCCAGCGCCTCGTCGATGGCGTTATCCACGATCTCGTACACCAGGTGGTGCAGACCGCGCGGCCCGGTGGAGCCGATATACATGCCCGGGCGCTTGCGGACGGCTTCCAGCCCCTCCAGCACCTGGATCTGTGTTTCGTCGTAGTGACTTTCCTTCCTCTGTTCGATGTTGCTCATGGTTTCTCCTATTCTCAAAATGACTTTCGGAACTTTTTTATTTGGTTTATTTTCCGCTGCGCTTCCTTAGCGTACCGGTGGAAAGCTGACACAGATACACCCTGTTTTCCGCGGTTTTTTTGCCGGGCGGGGTAGTCACTACAAAGGCCTTTGGCAGGTCATCGGTCACGCTGATGACCCGACCGGCCTTTTCTGCCTCATTTAGCATTTTGCGGGTGTGGCGGCTTACCGTGGTGTTATCCAAATCAAAGATACCGATGATGTCCCGTTCCCTTACCACCGTTTCCTGTCCCAGGTGCAGATACATTTTTCACGGCTCCTTTCTTCCGGCGCGTTCTCCGGGGCGGTACAGCCGCCCCTCCTTCATGCGGAAGGCCGCGCCGCCGCAAAGCTGCCGCGCCGCCCCCCGGTCGCAGCAGGTGATGAACACCTGCCCCGGGTGCTCTCCCCGCAGGAAGTATTCCCGCCGGGTGCGGTCCAGCTCGCTCAGCACATCGTCCAGCAGGATAATGGGGGCTTCGCCCAGCGTCTCCTCCATCACCCGGCACTGGGCCAGCTTCAGCGCCAGCGCGCAGCTGCGCTGCTGCCCCTGGCTGCCAAAGCTCCGGGCCGAAACCCCCGCCAGCGTCACCTCAAAATTATCCCGGTGGGGGCCCAGCGTGGTGCAGTAGTTTTTATAGTCCTCGCCGCGGGCCGCCGCCAGCGCCGCCCGGATATGGGCTTCGCCCTCGGCAGGGGGGATCTCCGCCCAGTCGGCGCCCTGCGGGGCCGGAATGCTGGGCTGGTAGCTCAGCCGGAAGGGCTGGTCCTCTCTGCGGCAGATGCTTTGGTAGATCTCCGCCGCCGGGGGCGCCAGCCGCCGCAGAAAGCGCGCCCGCGCGTGGCACACCGAGTAGGCGGCGCGGGCCAGGCTCCGGTCCCAGGTCTCCAGCAGCGGCTCCATCGCGGCGGCGCTGCCGCTTTTCAGCATATCGGCAATCAGCGTATTGCGCTGCAGCAGGATGCGGCCCATGGCCGCCAGCGTCGCCAGATAGCGGGGCATCACCTGGCTGATGGCCCCGTCCAGAAAGGCCCGCCGCTCCGCCGGCCCCTGCTGGATCAGCGCCAGCTCGCCGGGGGAAAACACCACCGCCAGAAATTCGCCGGTCAGCTCGCCGGGGGTACATTCCACCCCGGAAAGCCAGGCCTGCTTTTTGCCGCCCAGCGCCAGCGCCGCGGATTTCTGCCGGCCCTGACAGATAAAATCCGCTTCAATGCGGGCGGTTTCCTCGCCAAAGCGCACAAAGTCGCTCTCCCTCGCCGCGCGGAAGCTCTTCTGCCCGGTCAGCAGGTAAACAGCCTCCATCAGGTTGGTTTTGCCCTGCGCGTTTTCGCCGTAAATGACGTTGACGCCGGGAGCGGGGGAGAGGTTCACCGACCGCAGGTTGCGGAAATTTCTGATTGTCAGCCCGGTCAGTCTCACGGCGCGGTTACCCGCCAGCTTCGGCCGTCCAGCGTCACGGTGTCGCCGGGAAACAGCTTTTTGCCCCGCTGGGTGCAGTCTTCGCCGTTTACCTGCACGCTGCCTTCGGCAATGGCGAGCTTCGCTTCGCCGCCGGTGCCGCAGGCCCCGCAGAATTTCAGAAAGCTATCCAGCTTGATAAATTCAGTTTGGATTGTAATCGTTTCCATAGTCACGCTCACTCTATCAGATTGATCGGATCGGCCCAAGCCGTGGGCAGCCGGCCGCCGCCCGACAGCTGCAGCCCATCGCCGAAAATCATCGCGAATCCGCAGCTTATCCTTCCCAAAGAGCCTCCCCGGCGTCTTTGCAAAGGGCGCTTACTCCGCCCGCAGCCGCATGGGCAGCACCAGGAACAGGAAGTGCTCGCCCTCCAGCGGCAGCACCTTCATGGGGCTCAGGGGCCCGCACAGCTCCAGCCGCACCATATCGGTATCCACATTTTTCAGGGCGTCCAGCAAAAAGCGGTTGTTAAAGCCCATCTCCAGCAGCTTGCCGGTGGTGGAGCAGCAGCATTCGTCATAGGCTTTGCCGATGCTGGTGGAGCAGCTCATCCGGATGACCGATTCGCCGAAATCCACCCGCAGCGGGCTGCGCAGCCGGTCGCTGATCAGCAGGCTGGTGCGCTCTATGGAATTGATAAGGGCGCGGGTATTCACCACCACGCCGGTGCTGCTCTCGTGCGGGATCGCCGCGCGGTAGTCCAAAAATTCTCCCTCCAGCAGGCGGCTGACCAGGGTGCAGCTGCCCATATCGAACAGGATATGCTTGCGGCTGACCTCCACGGCCACATTGCCCTCCTCGGTCATCAGCTTCAGCAGCTCGGCCAGCGTCTTGCCGGGCACGATAAAGCGCATATCCTGGTAATGCTCCGCCTTTTCGCGGCGCAGCGCCAGCCGGAAGCCATCCACCGCCACCACGGTCAGCTCGCCGCCCTCCAGCTCAAACAGGCAGCCGGTCTGCACCGGTTTGGTATCGTTGGTAGCAATGGCGTAGCGGGTCATATCCACCATCGAAGAAAGGGTGGCCATCGGCATGGTAAAGCCGGCAGCCTCGCCCACCGCAGGCAGCTCCGGGAATTCCTCGGCGGTCATGCCCAGAATAGTAAATTGCGACACGCCGCCGGTGATCTGCACCAGGCAGCGGTCGTCCGCTTCCACCGTCACCTCGTCGCTCTCGATCCGCCGCACGATATCGGAAAACACCTTGGCGGGGATAATGATCTCGCCCGGCTCCTCCACCCGCGCCTCCATACTGGCGGTGATGCCCATTTCCAGGTTATAGCTCACCAGCGCGATCTCCCGCACCGCGGCCCGCACCAGGATCCCTTCCAGGGCCAGCAGGGTACTTTTGGGGCTTACCGCCAGCATCGCGGCGTTGATGCTCTGGCTAAGCAGCTGTGTATTGCAGGTAAATTTCATCATGTTGGCAGTCCTTTCCGTATCCGGCGGCGTTTTCCCCATCCGGTCCGGCCGTATCGGGCGCAGCCGGAGAAAAAAATCGCCTTTTTCCGTCAATAATAATTATATAAATCAGAAGTAACAGTAGGAGCGGTGGAGATGTGGAAACCGTGCCGCCGTCCGCTTGATGCTGCGGGCTCGTCCCGTTTTTTCCGGCGGGGAAACCCTCTGCAAAATATGTGGAAGCTGTGGAAACCTTTTTGTCCTTCCACACCGCTGTGCAAAACGGGGTGTGGAAAGTGGAAAGGCGGTGAAGAAGCTCAGGCGTTCAGGTTGCGGATATTTTTGATGATATCCTCGATCATTTCCTTTTTGCGGGGGTCGCTCTGCAGCGTTTTGGCGGTCTGCTGCAGGGCGTACACCACGGTGGAATGATCCCGTCCGCCGAACTCCCGCCCGATATCCAGCTGGGTCATGCCGGTGATCTCCCGCACCACATACATGGCGGTCTGGCGCGCGGCGGAAATCTGGTTGCTGCGGCGCTGCCCACGGATCTCATCGGCGGTGACGCCGTAGGTGCGGGCCACCTCGTCGATGATGCGGTCGACGGTGACGGGCAGGGGGGTCTGCTCGGTCATGATATCCTGGATGGCGTTTTCGGCCAGCATCATGGTGATGGGCGCGCCGTTCAGCCGGTTGTGGGCGTCCAGGCGCTTCACCACGCCCTCCAGCTGCCGGATGTTATCCTTCAGCTTGCCGGCGATAAAGGCGGCCACGTCCTCCGGCAGCGCTAGCCCCAGGCTGTCCGCCTTGCGGCTGATGATGGCCATACGGGTCTCAAAATCGGGCGGCTGGATATCCACCAGCAGTCCCCACTCAAAGCGGGTGCGCAGCCGGTCCTCCAGCGTTTTGATCTCCTTGGGCGGCCGGTCGCTGGTCAGGATGATCTGCTTGCCGCATTCGTACAGCGAATTAAAGGTATGGAAGAACTCCTCCTGGGTGCTCTCCTTGCCGGCGATAAACTGGATATCGTCGACCGCCAGCAGGTCGGCCTGGCGGTACTTTTCCTTAAATTCGGCGGTGGTACCGTTGCGGATGGCCAGGATCAGCTCGTTGGCGAATTCCTCGCCCTTGACGTACAGCAGCCGGTATTCGGGGTGGGTCTGCCGGATCCTGCCGCAGATGGCGTAGATCAGGTGGGTCTTGCCCAGTCCGCTGCCGCCGTGCAGAAACAGCGGGTTGTAGCTTTTGGCAGGGTTGTTGGCCACCGCCCAGGCGGCGGCGTGCGCCAGGCTGTTGCCGGAACCGACCACGAAGGTCTCGAAGGAATACTCCTTCTCCGGCTGGAACTCCGGCTGGGCGGGGGCAGGGGCGGCCGCGGCGGGCGGCGCCTCGCGGGAGAAGATCTCCACCTGCACGGGGAAGCCCATGATCTCCTCAAAACAGCGGGAAAGCAGCGCGTTGTATTTTTCGTTGACGATATCGCGGCGGAACTGCGAGCTGCACAGCAGCCGGGCGGCGGTGCCGTCCAGCGAAACCATCTCCAGCTCGCCGATCCACAGGTCGTAGGCGACCTCGGACATCTCCTCGCGGCAAAGCTGCTTTACCCGGTCAAACACATCGGAAAAAGAATCCATACTGAACCTCATTTCATAATACCCCCCGCAGGGGGCAGATACCTATTTAATATAGTAGCATATTCGGGTGTCAAATACAATAATAACACGCCCAAAACGCCCCGATTTTTTCCACGAAAAAACCGGCAAATGTGTAAAATATTCCGCCCTGCGGCGGCGCGCGCTCCGGCCGGTACGGCATTGTCATTCACCCCCCTCACCAATACGCGCAAAACCGCCCTTTTTTGCAGCGGCGCGGACCATATCACACTTTTTTTTACAAAAAATTTACCGTTTTGGGCAAAACCGGGAAAAATCCGGGTGCAAAACACCGCCGGAGCCGGTCGGCTTGGTTTCCGGGGACTACATTTCGTACCTCCTTCACCCTTTGGCACAAATTATGGCGCCGCCGCGGGAAATCCCTGTCAAACAGCGCTTTTTTCTTGACATCGGGACAAGGATTAGGGTATAATTCAAAATTGCAGGGTTATCTCTCCCAATAGCGCGTTGGGAGGGCGTATAACCGACCACATACACGGCAGGCTCCCGCGCCGGGGCCGCCGCCGCGACCCGGAAGGAGGGGAACGAAAATGCTCAGAACCTATCAGCCCAAAAAGAGACAGAGAAGCAAAGTCCATGGGTTCAGAAAAAGAATGGCCACCGCGAACGGCCGCAAGGTCCTGGCCCGCAGACGTGCCAAGGGCAGAGCCAGACTGACCCACTAACAGAGGAATGCCCACAGCGCCGGTTGCCGTGGGCATTGTTTTTCATGCAGTCGAAAAAAACAGCAAAGGGATACTACGCGTCGGCTGACAGCGTGACGGGACGCCACTCCTTCTTCTTCTCAGTCCAGCACGCCGTCCTGCAAACCGGCGCCCCCGCGGCGCAGGGAGGAGCCCTATGAAAACCACCGTCATCATCAAAAAGAACCGGGACTTTACGCGGATGTACCGCCGCGCAAAGCAGCAGACCGGGCCGTTTCTGGTCACCTACTGCGCCAAAAACCGCCTGGGCTGCAACCGCATCGGCATCACCGCCAGCAAAAAGGTGGGGGATGCCGTCCGCCGCAACCGGGCCAAGCGGGTCATCCGCGCGGCCTACACCCAGCTGGAACCCATTCTGCCGCAGGGCTACGATTTTATCTTTGTGGCCCGCAGCCGCACCGCCCGCTGCAAGATGCAGCCGGTGCGGGAAGCCATGCGGCAGCAGATCGCGGCGCTGACCGGCGCGCCCTCTTTACAGGGGGAGGTCCCGCTGTGAAACGGCTGTGGCAATTCATCCGAAAAGCGTGCAGCGAGCTGCTGGTGCTGCCCATCCGGCTGTACCAGAAGTGCATCTCCCCTCTCATTCCTCCCCGATGCCGATTTTCCCCCACCTGCTCCTGCTACGCGGTCCAGGCGCTTCGCCGCTTTGGTCCCATCCGGGGGAGCCTGCTCACCGTCTGCCGTGTGGCGCGGTGTCAGCCCTTCTGCCGCCCGGGGTACGATCCCGTCCCCCTCACCTTTACGCTCAGGCCCTTTGCGGGCGCCGACCAGGAAAAGCGGCAGTCATCCCAGCGCCACGATAGCGTGGCCGAAACCCCCCATGAAAATGGAAACGGAGGACCCTCAACATGAATTTTATTATGACAGTATGCGGCTACCCCTTCGGGTGGCTGATGTATGGCCTGTATCACCTGGTCAGCAATTACGGCGTCGCGCTGGTGCTGTTCACGCTGGTGGTTAAGGTGCTGCTGTTCCCGCTGGGCCTCAAGCAGCAGAAATCCACCATCAAAATGCAGATGATCCAGCCCAAGGTGCAGGAGATCCAGGCCAAGTACAAAAATAACCAGGCCAAAATGAACGAGGAGCTGCAGGCTCTTTATTCCAAGGAAAACTACAACCCCATGAGCGGCTGCGGCCCCACCCTCATCCAGTTCCCGGTCATCTTCGGTCTGTTGGACGTGGTGTACAAGCCCCTCACCCACCTGCTGCGCCTCAGCTCCGAAAATATCAGCGCCCTTTCGGCGGTCGCCACGGATCTGGGGGTCAGCATGACCGGCTACGCCCCCCAGATCAACATCTATCAAAGCGTGATGCAGAACCCCGCCGCTTACAGCAGCGTGGGCGCTGACGTCATCCAAAAGATTCAGTCCCTCAACATGAACTTCCTGGGGCTGGACCTCAGCGGCACCCCCAACCTGCCCTGGCAGGGCGGCTGGAACTGGCTGGTGCTCATTCCGGTGCTGTCCGCCGCCACCGCGCTGCTGTCCTCCATCATCTCGATGAAGAACAGCCCCAACATGGGCCAGGCCGGCGCCAGCATGAAGCTTATGATGTATATCATGCCGCTGATGTCGCTGTGGTTCACCTTCCTGGTGCCGGTCGGCGTCGGCATCTACTGGACCCTTTCCAACGTGTTCAGCTGCATCCAGATGGTCATTCTCAATAAGATCTACAACCCCAAAGAGGTCGTGGAACGGATGAAGGCCGAGGAAAAGGAGCGTGCCGAGCGGGATCGCCAGGAGCGCATCGAAGCCAAAAAGCGCGCCAAGGAAGCCCTGAAGAACGGCGAAAGGGTGGAGGATACCACCTATCTTTCGGATAAAGAGAAGATCAAAGAAGCCCGGCGCCGCTATGCCGAAAAATACGGCGACGAGTATGTCGACGACTGACGCCGGCTATAAAAGAGGTAAAATGATATGATAAAAGAGATCATTGCAACCGGCGCGGACGCCAACGCCGCCATCGAAAACGGCGCGCTGCTGCTGGGACTGCCCCGGGAAGAGGTGCAGTTTGAGATCATCGATCTGCCCCGCAAGGGCGGCTTTCTGGGGCTGAAGAAGCTGCCCGCCAAGGTGCGGGTATGGGTGGAGCTGCCGGACGAAAAGCCGGCCCGCCGCCGGGAGGAAAAGCCCCGCCGGGAAAACGTCCCCCAGAAGCAGAATGTCAAGCCGGCTCAGAAGGCCGAAAAGCCCGCGAAAGCGGAAAAACCGGCCAGGACCGAAAAACCCGTCAAGCCCGAAAAGGCGGAAAAGCCCGCCAAGGCGGAAAAAGCCGATAAGCCCGCCGCCGAACCCAAGCCCGCCCCGGTGGAGATCGAACCCACCGAGGAGGTGCGGGCCAAGGTGGAAAAGGCCGCGGCGTATGTCAGCGAGATCCTGCGCGCCATGGGCCTTACGGAATTCACCCTGACCCCCCGCTACTACGAGGAAAATGTCCGGCTGCAGCTTTCCGGCGAAAAGATCGGCTCGGTCATCGGCCGTCGGGGCGAAACGCTGGATGCCATCCAGTACTTGGCCAGCCTGGTCGCCAACCGCGGCGAGGGCGAATATATCCGTCTTTCCATCGACAGCGGCAACTACCGTGAAAAGCGCGCCCGCACGCTGGAAGCGCTGGCCCGTAAGCTGGCCAACCAGGCGGTGCGCACCGGCCGCAGCATTACGCTGGAGCCGATGAACCCCTACGAGCGCCGCATCATTCACGGGGCGGTCGCCACCGTCAAGGGCGCTACCAGCGCCTCCACCGGCGTGGAGCCCAACCGCCGCGTCGTCATCAGCTCCACCGTACCGCCCACCGGCGGCAAGGAAGCGGGCAAGGAGGGCGGCCGCTCCCGCAGCCGCAATAACCGCCGCCGTTCCGGCTCCGGTTCCGGCAGCGCCGCCTCCGGCGGCAAGGGTGGGGAAAGCCGCCGCCGTTCCGGCGGGGAAGGCCGCCGCGGCCGTCTGGAGGACCCGCCCGCCATCGGCGGACCCGTCCGTCGGGAGCAGGCCGAAGCCGTCGCCGAAAAAAGCGGGGTGGAGCAGGAGCTGCTCTCCTCTGCCGGCAAGCGCTACGGCAAACTTGATGTCTGACCCTTGTTTTTGGGCCCGGAACCTCTTCCGGGCCCTTTTCTTTTGCCCCGGCGAGATGACAAACCCGCCGCCTTGTGCTACACTGGGGTCAGGCGTTCCCCATTTTCTTTGGAAAGGCAGGATCTCGATGAAAAAGACCAAGCTCGGCGCCCGGTTCTGGCTGGCGCTTACCGTTTTCTCGCTGGTGGGTCAGGTCGCGTGGGTCGTGGAAAATATGTACTTCAATGTCTTTGTCTACAAGATGTTCCACGCCTCCGCCGCCCAGATCAGCCTCATGGTCTCCGCTTCGGCGGTCACGGCCACCCTTACCACCATCCTCATCGGCGCTCTCAGCGACCGTGTGGGCCGCCGCAAGCTGTTCATCTGCGCGGGCTATCTGCTGTGGGGCGTTTCCATCCTCAGCTTTTCGCTCATCCGGGCGGATGTGATCGCCCCCGCCGTCGGGGTCCCCGTCGCGGTCAATACCGTTTGCATCAACCTCGTCATCATCATGGATTGCGTCATGACTTTCTTTGGCTCCACCGCCAATGACGCCTGCTTCAATGCCTGGCTCACCGATTCCACCGACGATACCAACCGCGGCGCGGCGGAGGGCGTCAACGCTATGATGCCGATGTTGGCTATTCTGGCGGTATTCGGCGGCTTTATGTTCTTCGACCTGGAGCAGTCCCAAAGCTGGGTTACCATCTTTACCGTCATCGGCGTGGTGGTCATGGTCATCGGGCTTGCCGGCTTCTGGCTCATCCGGGAACCCTGCGTCGCCCCCTCGCCCGCCGGCAGCTACTGGGGCAGCATTCTGTACGGCTTCCGCCCCTCGGTGGTGCGGCAGCACAAGGTGCTGTATCTCACCCTGCTGGCCTTCGCGGGCTTCGGGGTCTCCATCCAGGTCTTCATGCCCTACCTCATCCTGTACTACGAAAAAACCCTCGGCATGGAAAATTACGTCCTCATCATGGCGCCGGCCATCGTGCTGGCGGCGGTGTTCACCGCCCTTTATGGCCGTCGGTATGATACCCGGGGCTTTCGCGGCGCCATTCTGCCGGGCATCGCCCTGCTGATGGCCGGGTATCTGGTGCTGTATTTCACCCGGGGCACGGTGCCGGTGTTTCTCGGCTCGCTGTGCATGATGGCGGGCTACCTTTCCGGCACCGCCGTGTTCGGCGCCATGATGCGTACCCACACCCCGCCGGAGCAGGTGGGGCTGTTCCAGGGGCTGCGCATTGTGGCGCAGGTGCTGGTCCCGGGGGTCATCGGGCCGTCCATCGGCGCGGCGGTGCTGCGCCATGCCGAAACGGTGGTCAACAGCGACGGCACCACCTCCTTTTTGCCCAACGCCAATATCTGGCTGGCGGCGTTCGGGGTCGGGCTGGTGCTGTGCCTGCTGCTGGCGCTGCTGCTGCGCTGCCTGCGCCGGGAAGCCGCCGCCCCCCCGGCACGGTAGCTTTTCCACCCATTTCACAGGTTTTCCACATCCGTCGCCCCCGCAAAAAGGGGAAAAAGTCTCCGCCCCACGGCGGCAGGCAAACAAAAAATCCAAGGCGTTTTCGCCTTGGATTTTACTGTTTTTCAGGCTCTCTGGGGGTTCGGGTGGGGGATCAGTCCACCAGCGCGGCTTCGGCGCCCGCTTCGGCGCGTTCCTCCGCCCCGGCAGCGGCTTCCACGCCGGCGTTGGGGTCGTTGATCAGCCGGTTGGTCACGGCAGGGTCCAGCCGCACATACTCGGGCGGCTCCAGCAGCAGGGCGGGGTTCATCAGCAGGCGGCGCAGCATCCGCATGGAGTTGGCATAGTAATAGCCGTCGCAGACGCGCTCGTCATTGACGATCTTGATGCCGACGGTGCGCCGGACGGTGGCGTCGCCGTTTTCATCATAAACGGTGTGGCGCTCCCGCTTGCCCATGGCAATAAAGGTGCTGTAGGTGCCCAGCTCGGTCAGGTGGTGGTAGATGGGCCCGATGCCCAGCGAACCCACGTTGGTATACATGGCGCTGCAGTGCCAGGGGCTGGCGCCGGTCAGGGCGGCGGGCAGCCAGCCGTGGTTATCCAGGAACAGGACAAGCGATATGGCAAAGCGGAACAGCCAGGCGGGCAGCTTGCCCAGCATCCCGGCCACGCTATCGATCCCGCTGCCTTCGCCGTGGTCCATCGCCTCGGCGATGCAGGCCTCCAGCCGCTTTTGTACGTCCAGCAGGGTATCGCGGGGGTCAAAGCTGGGCTTTATCATCGTCTCCTCGCCGTCGTCGCTCATGCTGCGCTTGATGGCAATGGAGATTTCGATGGAATTGTGGGCGTACAGGATGTTGTGCACCACAAAGCGGTTCAGGGCGGGCCGCTGGCTGATCATCCGCACCATCGCCGCCACAAAGATGGTCATCATCGTCACATTGGGCATATCGTCCTTATGCGCCCGCAAAAATTCCATCATCGGCTCGACGTCCAGCGTCTCCTCATAGTAGTTCTGGCTGTCCAGCCGGGTGCGCATCACAAACGGTACCACCTTAAAGAACAGCGGTACATCGCGCAGCTTCCAGCCGTCCCGGCGGTCGCCCCGCTTTTTTTCGTAGTAGGTTTTCATCATATGGGTTGGGTTCCTCTCTGTTCAGAATGTGGGAAAAAGGGGAAAAAGCCCGACTGTCCGGGCCGGATTTGGCGGGTTCTTTATTTCCAGTATATCAAGCCCCCCGCCAAAAAACAACCTCCTCTCCGCAAAAAAGTCTGTTTTACCATCTATATGCGGCAGCATGGCAAACTTTAAAAAGTACATATCGGAGGGCAGGGTTAGAATGTGTAAGCGCCGTATTATCAGATAAACGAATACCCAAATAAAAAACTCAGACCGTCAGACGCACTGGCGAGCTTTAGCGCAGCAAGAACCCCACGGCTTTGCCGGGGGTCCTGACTGGTTGAATGAATCGCATTTGGGATATGATTGTAAATGCTCTCTTTTAGAAAGCCCCGAAAAGGTTTTGGAAACCTTGACGGGCAAGCAGAACCGTCGTAAAGCCCCCAAACGGAGAAAAAAGGGCAGGGGAGAGGAGAAAATGCACAAGGCGATCTCCGATGTAATCACGATCGCAGCGCCTCGCCCTCCGTTAGCCTTTGCCGCGCGCCATTCGGGTTTTTCGTCAAAAGGTTTTGCCCAATACCTAAAACCAACCAAAAATGGGAGGCGGGAGCAAAACCCGCATTGGCAAACGCGCTGTTTTGTGGTATGATATTCTATCATAGTATGTTCTGCCGCCTGTACGGGCCTTTGGCCCCTCCTGCGGCGGGCGCCCCGCGGCTCCACTCGTGCCGCCCCCTGCGGGGGCCGGCCCTCGGCCGCGGCGGGCCGCCCGCCGCCCTCGTCCCGGCAGTCCCCTCAGAAAGGAAGTCCTCTCCATGCGTGATACCATCGCCGCCATCGCCACCGCCGTCGGAGGCGGGGTAGGCATCGTGCGCCTTTCCGGGCCGCAGGCGCTGTCCGTCGCGGGGCAGGTGTTCCGCCCGCTGGATGCCGCCAAGCGCCCGGAGCGGATGCCCGGCTACACCGGGGCGTTCGGGCGTGTCTACCGCGGGCAGGAGCTGCTGGATGAGGCGGTGCTGTTCGTCTACCACGCCCCCCACAGCTACACCGGCGAGGACGTGGCCGAGCTTTGCTGCCACGGCGGGGAGTTCGTGCTGTCGCAGGTGCTGGCCGCGGTGGTTGCCGCGGGGGCGCGTCCGGCCGAGGCAGGGGAGTACACCCGCCGCGCGCTGATGAACGGCCGCATGACCCTCACCGAAGCGGAAAGCGTCATCGATATCCTGGCGGCGCAGAACAGCCAAAGCCTGCGGGCGGCGCTGGGCGCCATGGAGGGCGCCTTGCACCGGGAGGTCATGGCCGCCGCCGATACCCTCACCGATTGCTGCGCCCACATTTCCGCCTGGATCGACTACCCCGAGGAGGACGTGGAGGAGGTCTCCGCGCCGGTGCTGCTGGGGCAGCTTGCCGGGGTGGAGCAGACGCTGGCCCGGCTGGAGCAGAGCTGGCAGCAGGGGCGGCTGGTGCGGCAGGGCATCTCCACCGCCATCATCGGCAGCGCCAATGTCGGCAAATCCACCCTGATGAATCTCCTTTCGGGACGGGAGCGCAGCATCGTCACCGCCATCCCCGGCACCACCCGGGATATCGTGGAGGAATCGGTGCGGCTGGGCGATCTGGTGCTGCGCCTGCAGGATACCGCGGGCCTGCGCGAAAGCGAGGACCCGGTGGAGCAGCTGGGGGTGGAGCGCAGCCGCCGGGCGCTGCAGCAGTGCGACCTGGTGTTGGCGGTCTTTGATGAAAGCCGCCCCCTGACCCCGGAGGAACGGGAATGGCTGCCGCAGCTTTCGGGCCGGGCCGCCGTCGCCGTTTTCAATAAGCAGGATCTCCCCGCCGCCCTCACGCCGCGGGAAAAGGAGGAGATCGCAGCCTTTGTGCCCTGCGCGGTCGCGGTCAGCGCCGCCGCCGGAACAGGGCTGGAGGCGTTGACCGAAGCCATCCGGCAGACGGTGGGCCTTGCGCACTTCGATCCCGCCGCGGCGGTCATCGCCAACGCGCGCCAGCTGGAGTGTGTCACCGCCGCCCGCCGCAGTCTGGGCGAGGGCATTGCGGCGCTGCACGCCGGCGAAACGCTGGATGCCGTCTCGGTCTGTCTGGAGCAGGCCGCCGATGCGCTGCTCACCCTCACCGGCCGCCGCGCCTCCGCCGAAGCCATCGATAAGGTCTTTGAGCAGTTCTGCGTCGGCAAATGACCCCCGTTCGGTGAAAGCGGCAAAAGCCTTTCCCATAGCCTCCTCCCCCTGTGGGGGCGGGGGTTGGGGGTGGGGGTGCAGAGATTCTGATTTGCGCACTGTCTTTTGCCGTAGTTCCCCTCCTCAGAGGAGGGGACAGGGGTGGTGGTTCGCCCTTCCGCGCTCCCGCGCGGGGGCGATAAAAATGCGCCGCGGCTCCTTATAAGCACCGTTTAGCCCACGCTCCGGGAAGTCCGCAGGACTTTCCGGGCGGGCGTTCCGGTGCGTCGGGGTCTTGGGGTTTACCCCAAGTCGTTTTTGGGCACTTTTGGCGAGTCAAAAATGCCATTCCGCCGGCGGGGATACAGATTGAACCTTGTATAAGGCTTTCCCCGCCGTCCGGCCACCGCAAATGATGCCCCCAAACCGCAACTTTAAGGATCCCGCCCGGCCGGACAGGGCTTCTGCAAGCCATCAGCCCCACGCTGCCCGCCTTGCGGTGCCCGAAAAAGGCATCGCGCTGCTCGCCTGCTCGCCTTTTTCGACCGCTGCGGGCGCTCCGCCTCGCTGCATCCGCCGCCGGCGGCGCTCGGCTCCGCACCCCCGCCCATCAATCGGGCATATCCTAAACTACAAGATAGAAGGGACTCCCATGATGAAACCCTACCCCGCAGGAGAATACGATATCGCCGTCATCGGCGCCGGCCACGCCGGTATCGAAGCGGCGCTGGCCGCCGCGCGTCTTGGCTGCCGCACCGTCGTCTTTACCATTTCGTTGGATGCCATCGGCAATATGCCCTGCAACCCCAGCATCGGGGGCACCGCCAAGGGTCACCTGGTGCGGGAGCTGGATGCCTTGGGCGGCGAAATGGCAAAGGCCGCCGACGCCACCATGCTGCAAAGCCGGATGCTCAACCTGGGCAAAGGCCCCGCGGTCCACAGCCTGCGCCTGCAGTGCGACCGCAAGCGCTACCATATGTATATGAAGGCCGCGCTGGAAAATCAGCCGGGCCTGTCGGTGCGTCAGGCGGAGATCGTCTCCATCGAAACCGACGGGGCGGGCCACATTGCTTCCGTCACCACCGCCATGGGCGGACGGTACACGGTCAGATCGGTGATCATCGCCACCGGAACCTTTCTCAAGGGCAAGGTGTTCGTCGGGGAATACAGCGAAGAATCCGGCCCGGACGGGATGCACCCCGCCGCCCATCTCAGCGAAAGTCTGCGGCAGCTTGGCATTCCGCTGCGCCGCTTCAAGACCGGCACCCCCGCCCGGGTGCACGGCGACAGCATAGATTACCAAAAGCTGGAAAAGCAGGAGGGGGACGAGCCGCCTGTCGCGGCCTCCTTCGCCACCGATCCCACCGTGTTGCAGAACAAGCTGCCCTGCTACATCGGCTACACTAACGGGCAGACCCACGCCGTCATCCGGCAGAATATCGGCCGCAGCCCGCTGTACGGCGGCGCCATCGAAGGCATCGGCCCCCGCTACTGCCCCAGCATCGAGGATAAGGTGATGCGCTTTGCCGAAAAGCCGCGTCACCAGTTCTTCCTGGAGCCGATGGGAGAAAATACCCGCGAAATGTACCTGTCGGGCTTGTCCAGCTCGCTGCCGGAGGAGGTGCAGACGGCCTTTTACCGCACCATTCCCGGGCTGGAGCAGGTGGAGCTGATGCGTACTGCCTACGCCATCGAATACGACTGCATCGACCCCACCCTGCTGGGCGGCACGCTGGAGTTCAAGGAGCATCCGGGCCTCTACGGCGCGGGACAGTTCAACGGCACCAGCGGCTACGAGGAGGCGGCGGTGCAGGGCTTTGTCGCCGGGGTGAATGCCGCCCTGCGGCTGCAGGGCCGTCCGCCCTTTCTCACCGACCGTTCCACCTCTTATATCGGCACCCTCATCGACGACTTGGTCACCAAGGGCTGCCAGGACCCCTACCGCATGATGACCAGCCGCAGCGAATACCGCCTGCTGCTGCGGCAGGATAACGCCGACGCCCGGCTGATGCCGCAGGGCTACGCCCTCGGCCTGATCCCGGAGGAGCGCTATCGGCAGTTTTTGGCCCAGCAGCAGCAAAAGGAGCAGGAAAAACAGCGTCTGGCGGTGCTTTCCATTCCGCCGGGCCCGGCGGTCAACGCCTACCTGGAATCGGTGGGCAGCACGCCGCTGACCCAGCCGGTGCGGGCCGCCGAGCTGCTGCGCCGTCCGCAGGTCAGCTACGCGGGCCTGGCCCCCTTTGATCCCGACCGTCCGGCGCTGCATCCCCACGCGGCGGAGCAGGCGGAGATCGAGCTGAAATACGAGGGCTACCTGAAAAAGCAGGAGGCCCAGGTGCGGGAAATGCGCCGCCTGGAGGCAATGCCCATCCCTCCTGATTTCGATTACGCCGCGCAGCGGGGCCTCCGGCTGGAGGCCATCGAAAAGCTGCAGAAGATCCGTCCCGCCAACATCGGGCAGGCCAGCCGCATCAGCGGGGTCTCCCCGGCGGATATCAGCGTGCTGGTCATTCTGCTGCGCCAGCCGTAACTGTTTCACGTGAAACATTTTGACCCCCAAAAAGGAGGAGCACCGATGGCACGAAAAGGCGAAAAGATCCTGCGGATCGCCGCGGCGGGACCGGCGGCGCTGTTTATTGTGCTGCTGGGCGCGGATGCCCTGCGGTACCGCAGCACCCTGTACTCGGCGCCGTTTTGGGTGTTTGCGCTGGCCCGTGCCGTCGAATGTCTGCTGCCGGCGGCGCTGTGTGCGGCCGCCGCGTGGCTCGTCCGCCGCCGTCAGGTACACCCGCCGCGAAAGGAGAAGCAGTCATGATCCCTCAAGCCGAATTTACCGCTCTGATGAGCGCCATCGGTCTGCCGCAGGCGGCCGGGCAGTACGGGCGCTTTGCCCTGTACTGCCGCGAGCTGCAGGAGTGGAACCGGAAGATCAATCTCACCGCCATCACCGATGACGAGGGGGTGGCCGTCAAGCATTTTGCCGATAGCCTGCTGCCTCTCACCATGGCGGAGCTGCCGCAGGGCGCTTCGCTGGTGGATGTCGGCAGCGGGGCGGGCTTTCCGGGCCTGCCGATGGCGCTGGTGCGGCCGGATCTGCGGCTCACCTTTCTCGACAGCCTGCAAAAGCGGCTCACCTTTCTGGAGGGCGTGACCGCCGCGCTGGGGGTGCCGGCGGCATTTGTGCACGCCCGCGCCGAGGAGGCCGGTCGGGACGCGGCCCGGCGGGAGCAGTTTGACACGGCGACAGCCCGGGCGGTGGCGAATCTGGGCGTGCTTGCGGAATATTGCCTGCCGCTCGTGCGGGTAGGCGGGCAGTTCCTGGCGCTCAAGGGTGCGGCAGGCCGCGAGGAGCTGGCAGCCGCCGGCGGCGCCATTGCCCGGCTGGGCGGCCGGGTGGAAGCGGTGCAGGATTACACGCTGCCCGGCGGGGACGCCCGGGTGCTGATCGTCATTCGTAAGGAAAAGTCCACCCCGCCGCAGTATCCCCGCACCGCCGCCCTTATCAAAAAGAAGCCGCTGGCGTAATCCGCCGCAACCGGAAAGGAGCGACATGATGAACCAATTGAACCAGGGAACCTCGCCGCAGGCTGCGGAGCAGCCCCGGCCCCAGGAGCAAAAAGTGAGCCAAACGGTGCGCCAAACCGTCAAAAAAGGCATTTCCTTCGGCAGCGCGCTGGCCATGGTCATCAGCTTTACCACATGGCATTCGGTGGGCTGGGCCATTCTCCACGGCTTGCTCGGCTGGGTTTATGTCATCTACTATGTGATCCGCTACTGAATGAAAAGCCCCCGCCCGGGGGCTTTTTCTGTGGATACGGTCGGGCCGCAATGTTTCACGTGAAACATTGCGGTCGGCGCGGAGCGGGTGGTTGCCGCCCTGCGGAAGCAGGGTGGGCGAAAGCCGCCTGCCTGCCCTGCCGTCAAAAAACCGGCGCGGTGAAATCTTTGATAGGATCGAATTCCGAAAAGGCCCCCGACGAGCGCTTTTTCAGTTTACCTTCCCTGCGGCAGGGCGGCATCGCTTAAAACCCATAAAAACGCCTTGCCGGAGGGCAAAGCGTTTTTCTGCGGTCAGTTGGGAAGGGTTCTATGTTGCTCTCCGAAGGGGAGAGAAACACGCATTGGTCAGGCGTACAGGGAGAGCTGGTCCTTCGGCTCGGCCGGCTTTTTGGCGGATTTGGGAATGCGGATGGTGTAGCTGATGCAGTCCTCCTCCTCCCGCCGCCGGGTGGAAACGGCCACCCCGAACCGACGGATCTCCTCCACCGCGCGGTCGACGGTGGTAAACAGAATGCGGTAATCCCGCAGCAGCCCCCGGTAGGGCGGATGCGTCTGCCGCTGCAGCAGCCGCATCAAATATTCTTCGCCCTGCCGGACATTCAGCCCGTTTTGGGCGATGTGGCGGATGGCCCGCAGCTGCAGATCCTCATCAGGCAGCCGCAGCAGCGCGCGCGCCAGCCGTTCCGGCAGCGCCTGTTCGGTCAGCGCCTGCTGCACCGCCGGGGAAAGCCGCAACAGCCGCAGCTTGTTGCTCAGCGCCGAAGGGCTCATCGCCAGCAGGTCAGCGGCTTGGGCCTGGCTCAGACCCCCCAGGGAGATCAGCCGCAGGATCCCCTCGGCCTCCTCCAGGTAGTTGAGGTCGCTGCGGTGCAGGTTTTCCGCCAGCGTCAGCGCCGCGGCGTCGGCCTCGTCCTTCTGCCACACCAGCGCGGGAATACTGCTCCAGCCCAGCAGCCGGCAGGCCCGCAGCCGGCGCTCCCCGGCGATCAGGCAATAGCCCCCCTGCGGCAGCGCCCGCACCGAAACGGGGTTCAGCAGCCCGTTGCGGTCGATGCTTTGCGCCAGCGCCGTCAGCGCCTGCTCATCAAAATCCCGGCGGGACTGGTGGGGGCTCGGCTCGATAGCTTCGATGGGAAGCGGCTGCACCGCAGCCGGCTTTTCCCGGTGGTAGAGTGCCATTTTCTCGCCTCCTTGCCTTTATTATAGCGGCGGCGGGCGGCCTGTCCAGCAAAACCGTTCGCCGCAAACGGCCCGCTTTTTGCTGACAATTCCAAATTCTGACAGACACGGGTGGGCGTTCCGCGGGCAACAGCGCAAAGCCGCGTGGAATCTGTCGAACGATTCTTTGCATAAAACCGTCCCGGCGGGGCAGGGCGGCGGCAAAAAAGCCAAAAATGTTTCACGTGAAACATTTTTGCGGGAAAATGCAGTCAGCGCGGGGAAAAGACCTTTTCAAAGCGGGAGGGAGTGTGCTATAATAAACTGCAATCGACACAAGGAGGCACAGGGATGGGCAAAATCATCGCGATCATCAACCAGAAAGGCGGCGTGGGCAAAACCACCACGGCGGTCAATCTTTCGGCGGCGCTGGGGCAGCTGGGCTGCCGGGTGCTGCTGGCCGATCTGGATCCGCAGGGCAACGCCACCAGCGGAGTGGGGATCAACAAGCGGGAAGTGAAGATTTCCAGCTACCATGTGCTGATGGAGGAGTGCGGCGCGGCCGAAGCCATTCTGCCGACGCGCTTTGCGGGCCTTTCGGTACTGCCCAGCAACATCGACCTGGCCGGCGCCGAAATAGAGCTGGTGGAAAAGGAAAACCGAGCCAAAAGCCTGCGGGCGGCTCTGCTGCGGGTCCGGGAAGATTACGACTATATCTTTATCGACTGCCCGCCCTCGCTGGGGCTTATCACCGTAAACGCCCTGACTGCCAGCGATTCCATCCTGATCCCGATCCAGTGCGAATACTACGCCCTGGAGGGCCTGACCCAGCTGTTGCAGACGGTGCGCACCGTCAAGCGGCTGTATAACGGCAATATCTCGGTGGAGGGGGTGCTGCTGACCATGTACGACAGCCGCCTGAACCTCACCGAGCAGGTGGTGCGGGAGATCAAAAAGTATTTTGCGGATAAGGTGTTCAGGACCACCGTGCCGCGCAGCGTGCGTATCTCCGAAGCGCCCAGCTACGGCGAGCCGATCGGTTACTACGATAAATCCAACCGGGGTGCGCTGGCCTACCAGCGGGTGGCCGAGGAGCTGATGGAGCGCGACCGCTGACAGCGCGGCCAAAGCACTTTTTATGAAAAAACAAGACGGAAAGGAAGCAAGAGAGGAAGGAAAGGACCTATGGCAAAGAAAAGCGGACTGGGAAAAGGGCTGGACGCGCTTTTTCTGGATAACGAGACAGCCGACGGCGGCAGCCTGATGACGCTGCGGATCGCGGATATCGAGCCGAACAAGGAGCAGCCCCGTAAGGCCTTCCAGCCCGAGGCGCTGGCCGAGCTGGCGGATTCCATCCGGGAGCACGGTGTGCTGCAGCCGGTGGTGGTGCGCAGCTTGCCCGGCGGGGTGTACCAGATCATTGCCGGCGAGCGGCGCTGGCGCGCCAGCCGGCTGGCCGGGCTCACTGAGATCCCGGCTATCGTAATAGAGGCCGACGACCAGAAGGTGCGGGAGCTGGCGCTGATTGAAAACCTGCAGCGGCAGGACCTGACCCCGCTGGAGGAGGCGGAGGGCTACCGCAGCCTGATGGAGCACAGCGGCATGACCCAGGAGGAGGTGGCGGCGCGGCTGGGGAAATCCCGGCCGGTGGTGGCCAACTCCCTGCGGCTGCTGAACCTGCCCGACGAGGTAAAAAAGCTGCTGGCCGAAGGGCGACTGAGCGCCGGACACGCCCGGCTGCTGGCTTCGCTGCCGGAGGAGGAGGCGATTGCCACCGCGCAGGAGGTGCTGCGCCGGGGCATGAACGTGCGCGACCTGGAGGCCCAACTGAAGCGGGAGCGGGACGCTGCCCGCCGCGCGGCCGGCCGTAAAGCCGACCGGCAGGAGGACCCCTGGGGCGACAAGCAGCTGCGGGAGATGCAGCTGGCACTGCAGGAGGAGCTGGGGCGCCGGGTGACCATCAACCGCCGGGGCGTCGGCGGCATCCTGACGGTGGAGTACAACAGCATGGACGACCTGAGCGACCTGGTGGACCGCCTGACCGGCGGCAACTGAGCCGCAGGCCCGCAAAAGCCGGAGAGCCGCCCCGCAGGGGCGGCGCGAAGCGCCGGGACGGGCCGGAGGCCCGTCACAGCGATCCGGAGGATCGCTGCCCTGCGGGGCGGGGGCTTGCGGCCTGTGGTAAAATAGAAAGGAAGAAACGGCGAAAGCCAAACCGATAGAAACAGAGGAAAGAAGGAAAAACCCGATGCTGGATATCAAAGTAATTCGACAGGACCCCGAGCGGGTAAAAACCGCCATGAAAAACCGCAACAAGGATATGGACCGCGAGATTGATGAGATCCTGCAGATCGACGTTGAGCGGCGCGCCATCAACACGGCGGTGGATAACATGAAGGCCGAGCAGAACCGTGTCTCCAAGCTGATCCCGCAGTACAAAAAGGAGGGCAAGGACATCGCCCCCATTATGGCGGAGATGAAGGAGCTTTCCGAGAAGATCAAGGAGGAGGACGCGAAGCTTTCCGAGCTGGAGGCGAAGCAGGATGATATCATCCACGCGATCCCCAATATCCCCAACGAGACGGTACCCATCGGCCGCGACGACACCGAAAACGTGGAGCTGCGTCGCTGGGGCGAGCCGACCCACTTTGATTACGAGCCGCTGGCGCACTGGGATATCGGCGCCGACCTGGGGATCCTGGACCCTGAGACTGCGGCTAAGGTGACCGGCAAACGGTTCCACTTCTACCGCGGGCTGGGCTGTCGGCTGGAGCGCAGCATCATTGCCTTTTTTATGGATACCCACAGCGCCCACGGCTATACCGAGATCTTCCCGCCCTTTATTGCCAATCGTGACAGCATGACCGGTACGGGCCAGCTGCCCAAGTTTGCCGAGGATATGTTTAAGCTGGAGGGGATGGATTATTACCTGATCCCCACTGCCGAGGTGCCGGTGACCAATATGTACCGGGGCGACATCCTGGACGGAAACAAGCTGCCGCTTTGCTTCTGCGCCTATTCCGCCTGCTTCAGGGCGGAAGCGGGCAGCGCCGGCCGCGATACCCGCGGGCTGATCCGGCAGCACGAGTTCAACAAGGTGGAGCTGGTGAAATTTACCAAGCCCGAGGAGAGCTATGCCGAGCTGGAGAAGCTGACGGCCGACGCCGAGCGGGTGCTGCAGCTGCTGGGCCTGCCCTACCGGGTGGTGGTGCTTTCCACCGGCGATCTGGGCTTTTCCAGCGCCAAGACCTACGATATCGAGGTGTGGATGCCCAGCTACGGCCGCTATGTGGAGATTTCCTCCTGCAGCGACTTTGAGGACTTCCAGGCGCGGCGGGCTTCCATCCGCTACAAGGATAACCCCCAGGACAAGGCCAAGCTGGTGCATACCCTCAACGGTTCCGGTGTGGCGGTGGGCCGCACCGTGGCGGCGATCCTGGAGAACTACCAGAA